>JABFVJ010000353.1 GCA_013362835.1 Nonomuraea sp.
GCGGTGAACGCGCGGCTGCTCTCGCCGCGGTTGTTCGGGCGGCGGGTGCCGCTGCCGCTGGTGGTGTGGCTGGCGGTGGTGTGGGTGGCGCTGTGGGGCGACCTGTCGGTGGGGAACGTGCTCGGCGGGCTCGCCACCGGGCTCGTGGTGGCGTGGCTGCTGCCGCTGCCCATCCTCGATCCCGGGATCCGGCTGCGTCCGCTGCCGGCGGTGCGCTTCCTGCTGTGGTTCGGATGGGACCTGATCGTCTCGACCGTGCGGGTGGTGCTGTGGGTCGTACGTCCCGGCCGGCCGCCCACCCAGCTCATCCGGGTACGGCTGCGCACCTCGTCGGAGTCCATGACCGTGATGATCATGGTGGCGCTGTCGACGGTGCCGGGGAGCCTGGTGGTGGAGGCGTACCCGGACAGGAAGGAGTTGATGTTGCACGTGCTCGGGCTGTCCGGGGACGGGGTTCCCGACGCGGTGCGCCGGGACGTGGAGGGGCTGGAGTCGCGCATCGTGAACGCCTTCGGCACCCGGGCCGACCGGGAGGAACTGGGATGATCACGGTGTACCTGGTGACGGCCGGGCTGCTCGGCCTGGGCGCGGCGGCCACGTTGTGGCGGGTGGGGCGGGGGCCGTCGATGCTGGACCGGGCGGTGGCCCTCGACGTGCTGACGTCGTTGTCGATGTGCGCGGTGGGGGCGTTCGCGGTGGTCACGGACGACTATTCGGACCTGCCGGTGTTGCAGGTGCTGTCGCTGCTGGGGTTCGTGGGGTCGGTGTCGCTGGCCCGGTTCTTCCCGGGGCGGTCGCGGTGAGCGCCATGGACGGCGCCATGGAGGTCGCCATGGACGGCGCCATGGAGGTCGCGGCGGCGGTCTGCCTGGTGCTCGGGGCGGTGATGGCGCTGTCGGCGGGCGTGGGGCTGGTGCGCTTCCGCACGACGCTGGAGCGCATGCACGCCGGGACCAAGCCACAGGTGCTCGGGGTGCTGCTGGTGCTGGCCGCGATGTGGCTGCACCGGCCCACGTGGTGGACGGCCGGGCCGCTGCTGCTGGTGGGGGTGTCGCAGGTGATCACCGTGTCGGTGGCGGCGTACATGGTGGCGCGGGCGGCCTACGCGCGCGGGTCGGCGTCGGACGAGACCGAGATGCCCTCGTCCTCGTCGTCCTCGTCGTCCCCGTCCTCCGGCGACGACTGATCGCCGTTGCGGTCGAGGGCGGGCTGGGCGAACCAGGTCCAGGCGGCCAGCGCGGCGAGGACGCCCGCGGTGATCCAGGCCAGCGTGGAGTGGAACAGGTAGTCGATCACCAGCATGGTGGCCGTGGTCATGGAGACGGCCAGGGCCAGCGCGCCTAAGAGGCCGTAGGTGTTGGACCGGCGTACCAGGGTCTCCTTCCTGCCCTGGCGGAACAGCACGCGGTGCTGGGCGGTCGGCGCGATGTAGCAGATGGACGCGATCGCCGCGCTGATCAGCGCGGCGAAGTACAGCCAGCGGTCGGGCTGGTCGAGCTTGGTGAACCCCGGCGAGAACGGCACGGTCAGCAGGAACGCGAACAGCACCTGCACGCCCGTCACCGCGACGCGGGCCCCTTGCAGCAGCTCGACGAAGTTGCGGTCGGCCCGCTGTTCGTGTGACTCGCGCTTCACTCGCCCTCCTCGGTAGAGGTTCTTCTCTTCCTCTCCCGGAGGCGGTCCAAACCTCAGATGAGGATCTTGGCGGGCGTGATGGGCAGGTCGCGGACGCGCTTGCCGGTGGCGTGGTGGACGGCGTTGCCGATCGCGGCGGCGGTGCCCACGATGCCGATCTCGCCGATGCCCTTGGAGCCCATCGGGTTGAGCAGGCCGTCGTGCTCGTCCACCCAGACCGCCTCGATCGCCGCCGCGTCGGCGCAGGCCGGTACGTGGTACTGCGCCAGGTCGTGGCGGAGGAAACCGCCGAACTCGTCGTCGGTCAGCGTCTCCTCCATCAGCGCCATGCCCATCCCCATGGTCATGCCGCCGATGAGCTGCGACCTGGCCAGCTTGGCGTCCAGGATGTGGCCGGCGGCGAACACGCCGAGCAGCCGCGAGACCCGGATCTCGCCGGTCACCGAGCTGACCCTGACCTCGGCGAACTGCGCGCCGAACGCGTGCCTGGCCAGCTCCTCGTCGGCCTTGACCTCCTCGGCGGTGTCGGCCGTGCCCTCGTTCCCGTCGGCCCGCAGCGCCTCGCAGGCGCGTACGACCGCCGAGCCCCACGACGCCGTGCCCATCGAGCCGCCCGCGACGGGCGCCTGCGGCAGGTCGCTGTCGCCGAGCTCGACGTGCACGCGGTCGGGGGCGACGCCGAGGCAGTTCGCCGCGATCCTGGTGAGCACGGTGCGGGCGCCGGTGCCGATGTCGGCGGCGGCGACCCTGATGACGAAGTCGCCGTCGCGCACGGTGGCGGTCGCCCGCGACGGCCTGCGCCTGGCCGGGTAGGTGGAGGCCGCGACGCCGGTGCCGATCAGCCACTCCCCCTCGCGGCGCACGCCGGGCGTGGGGTCGCGGCGGTCCCAGTCGAAGCGGCGGGCGCCCTCGCGCAGGCAGGTGACCAGGCTGCGGGAGCTGAAGGGCAGCCCGCTGTCCGGCTCGGCGTCGGGCTCGTTGAGGATCCGGAGCTCGACGGGGTCGATCCCGGCCGCCTGCGCGAGCTCGTCCATCGCCGATTCCAGGGCGTACATGCCGGGGCACTCGCCGGGCGCGCGCATCCACGACGGGGTGGCGACGTCGAGGCGGACGAGCCGGTGCGCGGTGCGCAGCGCGGGCGTGGCGTACATGACGCGGGTGGGGGTGGCGGTCTGCTCGGCGAACTCGACCAGCCTGCTGCTCTGCTCGTACGCCACGTGCTCGACCGCGGTGAGCCGGCCGCTCTCGTCGGCGCCGAGGCGCAGCCGCTGGATGGTCGGGGTGCGGTAGCCGGTGAGGTCGAACATCTGCTGCCTGGTCAGCGCGACCTTGACCGGACGCCCTGCGGCCCTGGCGGCCAGGGCGGCGAGCACCGCCGACGGCCTGGTGGTGCCCTTGGAGCCGAAGCCGCCGCCGACGTGCCTGGACACCACGCGCACCCGGTCGGGCGGCAGGCCGAACGTCTTGGCGATGGTGTCGCGGTCGGGGCTCGCGCCCTGGGTGGAGTCGTAGACGAGCAGCCGGCCGTCCTCGGCCCACAGGGCGAGCGCGGCGTGCGGCTCCATCGGGTTGTTGTGCAGCGCCGGCGTCGAGTACGTCACGTCGATCGTGGTCGCGGCGTCCGCGAGCCCGGCCTCGACGTCGCCCTTCTCGGTGTCGGAAGGGAAGTTCGGGTTGACGACCTCCGGCTGGTAGAGGCCGGGGTGGTCGGTACGCAGCCGTACGTCGTGGGGCCGCTGCTCGTAGGCGACCCGTACGGCGTCGGCGGCGGCGCGGGCCTGGTCGTAGCTCTCGGCGACGACGGCGGCGACGAGCTGGCCCCGGTAGACGACGTCCTTGCTCCGGAAGAGCGCGAGCTCGGGGTCGGCGTCCTCGGCGAGCTCGGGCGGGTCGTCGGCGGACAGCACGGCGAGCACGCCCGGCATCCCCCTGGCCTCGGCGGCGTCCACGCCGGTGACCCGGCCCCTGGCGATCGTGGACTGGACCGGGTAGCAGTAGGCGACGCCCTCGACCGGGTACTCGGCGGCGTACGTGGCCAGCCCCGTGACCTTGACGCGGCCCTCGATGCGGTTCACGGCGTGAGCTCCTCAAGCGTGGCGACGATCAGGTTGCGGGCCAGCGGCACCTTGAAGGCGTTGCGCGGCAGCGGCCGGGCCTGTTCGAGCTCGGCCTCGGCGGCCCGCAGGAACGCCTCGCCGGTCGCGGGCCCGCCGATGATCATCTGCTCGGCGCGTCCGGCCCGCCAGGGCGCGTGGGCGACGCCGCCGAGCGCGATCCTGCACTCGGTGACCACGCCGTCCCAGCGCACGTCGAGCACGGCCGCGACGGACACCAGCGCGAACGCGAACGAGGCCCGCTCGCGCACCTTGCGGTAGAGGGAGGCGCCCGGCGGCGGCGCGGGCAGCTCGACGGCGGTGATCAGCATGCCGGGTTCGAGCACGGTGTCACGCTCGGGCTCGTCGCCCGGCAGGCGGTGCAGGCCCGGCATGGGGATGATCCGGTCGCCGGCCGGGCCGGTGACGTGCACCTCGGCGTCGAGCGCGGCCAGGGCCACGGCCATGTCGGAGGGGTGGGTGGCCACGCAGGCGTCCGACGCGCCCAGGATCGCCAGGTTGGTGTGGTCGCCCTCGATCGCCGGGCAGCCGGTGCCCGGCTCGCGCTTGTTGCACGGCCTGGTCACGTCCTGGAAGTAGGGGCAGCGGGTGCGCTGGAGCAGGTTGCCGCCGATCGTGGCCATGTTCCTGATCTGGCCGGAGGCGCCGGTCAGCACGGCGCGGGCGAGCATCGGGTAGCGGGTGCGGACGAGGGGGTCGGCCGCGAGGTCGCTGTTGCGTACGGCCGCGCCGATCCGCAGCCGGTCGCGTACGGGCTCGATGGTGTCCAGCGGCAGGCGGCTCACGTCGACGAGGTGGTCGGGCGCGGCGACGCCGAGCCGCATGAGGTCGACCAGGTTGGTGCCGCCGCCCAGGTACATGGTGCCGGGGCCGAACCTGCGCACCGCGTCGGACGCGCTCTCGGCGCGGGCGTAGTCGAAGGGCTTCACGGCGCCACCTCGCCGATGGCGGCCACGATGTTCGGGTAGGCGCCGCACCTGCACAAATTGCCGCTCATGCGTTCCCTGATCTCCTCGGGGCCCAGGCCGGGGTCGACGAGGATGTCGGGGGTCACGGCGCTCGGGCCGGGCTCGCCCATCATGCCGACGGCCGAGCAGAGCTGGCCGGGCGTGCAGTAACCGCACTGGAAGGCGTCGTGCTCGATGAACGCGGCCTGCAGCGGATGCAGCTCCTCGCCGCTCGCCAGCCCTTCGACGGTGGTGATCTCGCCGCCGTCGACCGCCACGGCGAGCGCCAGGCAGGAGTTGGCGCGGCGGCCGTCGATCAGCACCGTGCACGCGCCGCACTGGCCGTGGTCGCAGCCCTTCTTGGAGCCGGTCAGGCCGAGCCGTTCGCGCAGCAGGTCGAGCAGGGAGATCCTGGGGTCGGCGGCCAGGGTGTGGGGCACGCCGTTCACCTGCAGGGTGATGTCCATAGGCGCTCGCCTACCCGGCTCCCCCCGGGGACAATCCCGGGCTCGGGCATAGGGCGGTAAAGGCGGCGATGTCCAGGTGTCGGCCTCCGGGCACCGGGTAGCCGGGGAGAGGATCAAGCCGCGGAGGGGCGCATGGGGTTCGACGAGCAGGTGGTGGAGTCGGAGGCGATTCTCACCGTCAACGCGGGGTCGTCGAGCCTGCGCCTCGACCTCGTACAGGGGGGCAGCGTGCTGGACAGCGCGCACGCCGAGCGGGCCGTCGACCCCGGCTCGGCGCGCGAGGAGCTGTCGGCGTTCCTCGGCGGCCACTTCGACCGGGACGTGCGCGCGGTGGCCCACCGGCTGGTGCACGGCGGCGACGTCGTACGCGCCCCGGCGGTCGCCGACGACGAGATCGTCCAGGCGCTGCGCGGCGTCACGAGCCTGGCGCCGCTGCATCTGCCGCCCGCGCTCGCGCTGCTGGAGGCGGCCCGCGAGCAGCTTCCCGCCGTGCCGCACGTGCTCTGCCCCGACACCGCCTTCCACGCCGGTCTGCCCGACGCGGCCGCCGTCTACGCCCTGCCGCGCGAGTGGCGGCAGCGGTACGGCCTGCGCCGCTACGGCTTCCACGGCCTGTCCTACGCCTGGGCCGCCGACCGGGTCGCCGAACTGCTCGGCAGGCCGCTCGCCGACCTGGAGCTGGTGCTGACCCATCTGGGCGGCGGCAGCTCGGTGTGCGCGGTCTCCGGCGGGCGCAGCCTGGACACCTCGATGGGCTTCACGCCGCTGGACGGCGTGCCCATGAGCAAGCGTTCGGGCGGCGTCGATCCCGGGATGCTGATGTGGCTGCTGTCGGAGGGCCACCTGTCCGTGGACGAGCTGGGCGACGGGCTGCAACGGCGTTCCGGGCTGCTCGGGCTGTCCGGCGGCCGGTCGGGCGACACGCGCGAGCTGGTCGAGGCCGAGCGCGCGGGCGACGCCGAGTCCGCCCTGGCCCTGGAGGTGTTCTGCCACCGGGTGAGCAGGGAGATCGCCGCCGCGGCCACGTCGCTGCCCAGGATCGACGCGCTGGTGTTCACCGGCGAGATCGGCTGGGACCAGCCGGAGGTGCGCGAGGCGGTCTGCCGCAGGCTGGGGCTGCTCGGGATCGGGCCGCCCGAGCGCGGCAACCGTCACGACGACGGCCCGGTCAGCGGGTACGACGCCGCCGTCCCCGTGCTGGTCGTCCAGGTACGCGAGGAGCTCCAGCTCGCCCGCGAGTGCCTGGGCATCCTCCAGTCGCCTGAGGAGGAAGGACATGGATGACGTCACCCGTTCCGCGCTGCCGCTGTCGGGCGAGCAGGACCTCGACCCGGTGCTCGACCGGGTGGGCGATGCCGCGTACGTGCTGATCGGCGAGGCCAGCCACGGCACGCACGACTTCTACACCTGGCGCGCCGCGCTCACCCGCCGGCTGATCGCCGAGAAGGACTTCGGCTTCGTCGCCGTCGAGGGCGACTGGCCCGACACCGAACGCGTCGGCCGCGCCGTGACCGGCGACGGCGAGGACCCCTTCGACGCCCTGTACGCCTACGACCGCTGGCCCGCGTTCATGTGGGCCAACGAGGAGGTCGCCGAGTTCTGCCGGTGGCTGCGCGGCTGGAACGCCGGCCTGCCGCCGGACGAGCGCTGCGGCTTCCACGGCCTCGACGTCTACAGCCTGTGGGACTCCCTGCGCGCCGTACGCCGCTACGCCGCCGCCCACCTGCCCGACCAGGTGGAGACGGTCATGGAGGCCCTGTACTGCTTCGAGTCCTACGGCCACGACCCGGAGCGCTACGGCCTGGCCACCCGCCTGGTCCCGGAGTCGTGCGAGGACGAGGTCGTCGACCTGCTCAGAGCCGTCGAGCGCGCCGCGCCCGCCGACGAGGGCGGCTTCGCGGCCCGGCAGAACGCCGAGGTCGTCGCCGGGGCGGAGAGCTACTACCGGGCCATGGTGCGCGGCGGCCCCGAGTCCTGGAACATCAGGGACGCGCACATGGCCGACACCCTCGACAGGCTGGCGGAGTTCCACGAGGCCAAGGGCGTGGTGTGGGCGCACAACACGCACGTCGGCGACGCCCGCGCCACGGACATGGCCGCCGCCGGCATGACGAACCTCGGGCAGCTGGCCCGCGAGCGGCACGGCTCGGACGCCGTACTGGTCGGGTTCGGCGGCTACCGGGGCACGGTCGTGGCCGGGTCGAGCTGGGGCACGCGGGCGCACGTCATGCCGGTCCCGCCGGCCCGTACGGGCTCGCTGGAGTCGCTGCTGCACGAGTCGCTGGCGGGCGAGCGCGCCCTGTTCGTCACCCCGGAGGGCCGCAGGCCCGGCTGGTACGACGAGCCGCTTCCGCACCGGGCCATCGGCGTGGTCTACCGGCCGGAACGCGAACGATGGGGCAACTACGTGCCCACGGTGCTCGGCGACCGCTACGACGCCTTCCTCTGGCTGGACGTCACCGAGGCCCTGCACCCGCTGCACGTCGAGCCGTGGGGCGACGCCGAGCCGGAGACGTATCCCAGCGCCATGTGACGGACTGTCGGTGGCGAGTGGTTTGATCGCTGCTGTGGAGGCATCGGTCGAGCAGCTCGTCTACGTCAGAGACGACGAATACACCGTCGCGCGCATGAGCGCCGACGGCCTGCCCGACTTCGTGGCCACGGGGCGGGCGCTGTCGGGGGCGCAGCCGGGCGAGACGCTGCGGCTGACCGGCGAGTGGAGCCACCATTCCCGCCACGGCAGGCGGTTCGCGGTGGCCGGGTGCGAGCGCGTGGTGCCGGCGACCGTCCGGGCGATCCGCGTCTACCTCGGGTCGGGGCTGATCAGGGGCATCGGGCCCCGGCTGGCCTACGCGATCGTCGACCACTTCGGCGAGGAGACGCTCAAGGTCATCGACGCCGAGCCCGCGCGGCTCACCGAGGTGGTCAACATCGGGCCGCTGCGGCAGGCGCAGATCGTCCAGGCGTGGCAGGAGCAGAAGGCGATCGCCGCGCTGATGGTGACGCTGCAGGGGCTCGGCATCAGCCCGCTGCTCGCGGCCAAGATCCACCAGGTGTTCGGCGGCGAGGCCGAGGAGGTGCTGGCCACCGACCCCTACCGGCTGATCGGTCAGGTCAGGGGCGTCGCGTTCCGGGTCGCCGACAAGATCGCGCTGCAGCGCGGCGTCCCCGAGCGCAGCCCGCAGCGGATCAAGGCGGCGCTGCTCGACCGGCTGGAGTCGGCGGCGAGCCGCGACGGCCACTGCTTCGTGCCGGTGCCCCACCTGGTGGCGCGGGCGGCCGAGCTGATCGAGCTCGATCCCGGCGTGGTCGCGCCGATGGTCGACGCGCTGGTCGCCGACCGGCGGGTGGTCGTCGAGGCCGACGAGCGCCAGCCGGGGCGGGCGGTGGCCTACGCGAAACATGTCCACGCGCGCGAGCAGCAGCTCGCCGCCAACCTCACCCGGCTCATGCGGGCCCGCTCGACGCTGCCGCTGCGTTCCTTCCGCGAGGACGAAAGCCTCCACGACGACCAGCGCGCCGCCGTCAACATGGCGCTGACCAGCACCGTGTCGATCCTCACCGGCGGCCCCGGCTGCGGCAAGAGCCACACCGTGAAGGCCATCGCGACCACGGTCAGGGCGGCGGGCGGCTCGGTGACGCTCGCCGCGCCCACGGGCAAGGCGGCCAAGCGGCTGTCGGAGCTGACCGGGCTGCCCGCGATGACCGTCCACCGGATGCTCGCCCATCAGCCCGACCCCGACCCGACGACGCTGTTCGACGAGGCGCCGGCGCGGGCCGACCTGATCGTGGTCGACGAGGCGTCCATGCTCGACCTGCATCTGGCCACCCGGCTCACGGCGGCCGTCCCGCCGGGCAGCCACCTGCTGCTCATCGGCGACAGCGACCAGTTGCCCAGCATCGGCGCCGGCGACGTGCTGGCCGATCTGCTGCGGGTGGAGGCGATCCCGAGGGTGCGGCTCACCCACGTCTTCCGCCAGTCGGGCGGCGGCGGCATCGTCGAGGCGGCCCACCTCATCCGGGCCGGGCGCATGCCCGCGACGCCTGGGCGGGGCGGGTTCTGGTTCGAGGAGCTCGACGATCCGGCGCGGGTCGCCGAGCGGGTGGCCCATCTCGCGATCGAGGCGATCCCCCGCAAACAGGGCGTTCCGCCGGGCCAGGTGCAGGTGCTGTGCCCGATGCGCAAGGGCGAGACGGGCGCGGTGACGCTGGGCCGCCTGCTCCAGGACCGGCTCAACCCGGCCGCCGACGACAAGCCCGAACACTGGTCGGGGGCGTCGGTGTTCCGGGTGGGCGACCGGGTGATGCCCGTGCGCAACAACTACGACAAAGGCGTCTTCAACGGCGAGACCGGCACCGTCACCGCCGTCCTGCCGCAGGACCGCCTCGTCGAGGTCCGCACCGACGACGGGGAGACGGTCCAGTACGGGTTCGGCGAGCTCGACGACCTCACCCACGCCTACGCGATCAGCGTGCACCGGTCGCAGGGCAGCGAATACCCGTTCGTGGTCGCGCCGATCGTGGCCGAGGCCGGGGGGATCATGCTGCGGCGCAAGCTCCTCTACACGCTGGTGACCCGGGCCAAGGCGTGGGTCGTGCTGGTGGGCCAGCGCGAGGCCCTGGAGCTGGCCGTCCACCGCCTGGGCCTCCCCCGCAACACCGGCCTGGCCCGCCGCCTCACCCTCACCCTCGACACCTGACCCCACGCGCTTACGACGCCTCTCGGCGAGAGCCCGCGAAGAACCTCATCCCGGCCGAGGGCCCCGGCCAACGGGACCACCGAGGACCTCAGCCCCGCCAACGGTCCCCCTCCCCAAGGGACCTCAGCCCGGCTGAGTACATCTAGACGCCGAGCAGGTCGGTGAGGTCGTCGGCGTGCTCCTCCTCCTCTTCCAGGATCGACTCCATCAGCCGGCGCGTGGTCGGGTCGCCCTCGCCGAGCCAGCGGATGATCTCCTGGTAGGTGGAGATGACGATGCGCTCGGCCCACAGGTTGGACTCCAGCAGCGCCTTCAGGTCGGTGTCGCGCGGGACCTGGTAGTCGGTGTGCGAGCGCTGGACGAGCTTGGCCGGGTCGAAGTCCGGCTCGCCGCCGAGCTGGCTGACGCGTTCGGCGGCGCGCAGCGCGTGGTCGAGCTCCTCCTTGGCGTGCTCGGTGAACTCCGCCGCCACCTGCGCCCGGTCGATGCCCTTGGCCGAGATCGCGTGTCTGGTGTACCTGAGCCAGCACACCACCTCGGTCGCGATCACGTCGTTGAGCACCTCGATGACCTTCTGCGGGTCGTGGCCGAACGTACCGGTGACCGGCCCCTCGTCCATCTTCTGCCGCACCTGGTCGCGGATCCTGCTGACGTCGAGCACGAAGTCGTCCGTCTGCGTCATGGCGTGTCCTTCCCCCGGCGATCTCCCCTGGTCAACGGTAACTTCGCGGGCGCTTCGAGAGGGGTTGCGACACGGGCGGACCGCAGGCGGGGCGCCAGGGCGAACGTGACCGCCACCGACGCGGCGGCGAGCACGGCGATGGCGGTCGTGGGCGAGGTGAACTCGGCCAGCGTGCCCGCGAGCGCCGCCGCCACGCCCTGGGCGGCGACCATGCCTGAGGAGTGCAGCCCGAGCGCGTGCCCGCTCAGCTCGCCGGGCGTGAGCGCCATGAGCCGGTCCTGCAGCAGCAGCGTCGCGGCGTACCCGGCCGAGGCGAGCGCGACCAGCACCGCCGCCGGGTACGCCGCGAACGCCAGGTACGGCAGCGCGAGCAGCAGGTGCAGCGGTGTGACCAGCCGCGCCCGCCACGCGGCCGGGACGAACCGGCCCGCCAGCACGTCACCGGCGAGCATCCCCGCGGCGGCGCAGGCGAACAGCAGCCCGGCCCGGCCGGGCGCG
>JABFVJ010000135.1 GCA_013362835.1 Nonomuraea sp.
CTCATCGCCGGACGCGGCCACGGCGACGGACGCGCCGAGGGCGTGATCGGCGTCGCCCCCGCCGCCAGGGTGCTGTCGATCAGGGTCACGCTGGAGAACGGCGACCCGCTGCGCAGGAAGCGGCACACCGGCAGGCGCGACGCCCTGGCCAGGGGCATCAGGTACGCCGCCGACCACGGCGCGGACGTCATCAGCATGTCGCTCGGCGGCGGCAGCGGCTCCTGGGAGGGCTCGGCGGCCGAGGAGGAGGCCGTGCAGTACGCGATCGGCCGCGGCGCGGTCCTCGTGGCCTCGGCGGGCAACGACGGCGACGCGGCCAACAGGAAGAACTTCCCGGCCGCCTATCCCGGCGTGATCGCCGTGGGGGCGGTGGACCGGCGGCTCAGGGTGGCCGGGTTCTCCAACAGGCAGGACTACCTGTCCGTGGTCGCCCCCGGCACGGACATCGTGACGGCCGACGGCGGGGACTCGTACGTGGTGGGCGACGGCACCAGCTCGGCGGCGGCCATGGTGGCCGGGGTGGCGGCCCTGGTGCGGTCGGCGTACCCGGGGTTGTCGCCGTACCACGTGCGGCGGGCGATCGAGCTCGGCACCAGGAAGCGGCCCGCGGGCGGCTACAGCCCCGCCTACGGCCACGGCGTGGTCAACGCACTGCTCGCGCTGCGCGAGGCGGGGAAGCTGGCTCCAGGGCCCGTACCGGCGCCCGCGCGGCCTGGCCCCTACTTCGGCCGGGGCCCGGCGGGGGGCCCGCCCGCCTCCAGGGCGCCGATCGTGGTGGGGATGCTGATGCTGGTGGCGGCGATGTCGGCGCGGGTGGTCGGGACGCGGCGCAGGCGCGGAAGGGATTCAACCTAGCAAGCGCTTGTGTGATACTCCTGGCTATGAGCTTAGCGATCGACGGCTGGTTCGCCATCGACGGTGACGGCGCCACCCACCTCATCGGCACCACGTGCCTGACCTGCGGCACCGTCGCCTTCCCTCCGCAGCGCGGGCTGTGCCGCAATCCGCGCTGCGCGGGCGAGGAGACGGCGGAGACCAGGCTGCCGAGGCGCGGCCGGGTCTGGTCCTACACCAACGCCTGCTATCCGCCGCCGGAGCCGTACGTGGCGGCGGAGCCGTACCGGCCGGTCACGCTGGCGGCGGTCGAGCTCGACGGCGCGGGCCTGGTGGTGCTCGGCCAGGTCAAGGACCTCACGGTGGACGACCTGGAGGTGGGCATGGAGCTGGAGCTGGTCCACGGGCCACTCGCCGACGGCCCGCTGGTGTGGATGTGGGGGCGGGCGTCGTGAGCGGGGTGGTGGTGCTCGGCGCCGGAATGCACCCCTGGGGCAAGTGGGGGCGCCCCTTCGTCGAGTACGGCGTCGCCGCCGCCCGCGCGGCACTCGACGACGCCGGCGTCTCCTGGCCCGACATCCAGTACGTCGTAGGCGCCGACACGATCAGGAACGGCTACCCGGGCTTCGTCGCCGGCGCCACGTACGCCCGCGCCCTCGGCTGGACGGGCGCCAGGATCGCCTCCTGCTACGCCGCCTGCGCGTCCGGCGCCCAGGCCGTGGACATCGCGCGCACGCGGATCATGGCCGGGCTGTGCGACGTGGCGCTCGTGGTGGGCGCGGACGCCACCCCCAAGGGCTTCTTCAAGCCGGTAGGCGGCGACCGCCCCGACGACCCCGACTGGCTGCGCTTCCGCCTCCTCGGCGCCACCAACCCCGGCTACTTCGGCCTCTACGCCCGCCGCCGCATGGCCCTGTACGGCTCCACGCCGGACGACTTCGCCGCCGTCAAGGTCAAGAACGCGCGGGCGGGCTCGCTCAACCCCATGGCCCGCTACCGCGAGCCGGTCACGGCCGAGGAGGTGCGGGCCTCCCCCATGGTCGCCGACCCGCTGCGCCTGATGGACGTCTGCGCCACCTCCGACGGCGGCGCCGCCGTGGTCCTGGCCTCCGAGGACTACGCCCGGCGACTCGGCGCGCCGGACCCGGTACGCCTGGCCGCCGTCTCCACGGTCACCCCGTCCTTCCCCAACACGGTCCTGGAGCTGCCCGACTTCGCCACGGATTCGTGCGCCGTCGTCCCCGCGCCCGAGAGGCCCTTCAGGGCGGCCATCGCGCACGCGGCGTACGAGGAGGCCGGCCTCGGCCCCGAGGACGTCTCCTTCGCCGAGGTGTACGACCTGTCCACCGCGCTGGAGCTCGACTGGGTGGAGGACGTGGGGCTGTGCCCGCCCGGCGAGGCGGACAAGCTGCTGCGGGCCGGCGACACCGCGCTCGGCGGCCGGGTGCCCGTCAACCCGTCGGGCGGCCTGGCCTCCTTCGGCGAGGCGATCCCGGCCCAGGCCATCGCGCAGCTGTGCGAGCTGACGTACCAGCTGCGTGGCGTGGCGGGTGCGCGCCAGGTGCCGGGCGCCCGCGTGGGCCTCGCCGTCAACCAGGGCCTGTTCGGCCACGGCTCGGCGATCGTCGCCACCACATGAGAAAGGCCCTCCGGGAACTCCCGGAGAGCCTTTCAGCTTGGGGCCCCGGTGACTCCCGGAGGGCCCCTTTCGTCTCAGCCCGCGTGGACCACGTCGTGCGTCTCGGCGAAGTGGCAGGCGCTCTCGTGCCCGGTCCCCGTCCGGATCTGCAGCAACGGCTCCTCCTCCGCGCAGATCTCCTGCGCCTTCCAGCAGCGGGTGCGGAACCGGCAGCCCGACGGCGGGTTGGCGGGCGACGGCGGGTCGCCCTGCAGGATGATCCGCTCCCGCTGCTCCCGGCCCTCGGGGTCGGGAACCGGCACCGCCGACAGCAGCGCCTGCGTGTACGGATGGGCGGGCTTGTCGTAGATGTCGAGATCCTTGCCGAGCTCGACGAACTTGCCCAGGTACATCACGCCGACCCGGTCCGAGATGTGCCGGACCACGGACAGGTCGTGGGCGATGAAGATGTAGGCCAGGTTGAACTCGTTCTGCAGCCGCTCCAGCAGGTTGATCACCTGCGCCTGGATCGACACGTCCAGCGCCGAGACGGGCTCGTCGCAGACGATGATCTCCGGCTGCAGGGCCAGCCCGCGGGCGATGCCGATGCGCTGCCGCTGGCCGCCCGAGAACTGGTGCGGGTACCTGTTGATGTGGTCGGGGTTGAGACCCACGACCTCCAGCAGCTCCTGCACCTTCTTGCGGCGGTCGCCCTTGGGGGCCACCTCGGTGTGGATCTCGTACGGCTCGCCGATGATGTCGCCGACGGTCATCCGGGGGTTCAGCGAGGTGTACGGGTCCTGCATCACCATCTGGATGTTGCGGCGCATGCGCTTGAGCTCGCCGCCCTTGGCCTTGGCGATGTCCCTGCCGCCGATCTTGACCGACCCGGAGGTCGGCCGCTCCAGCGCCATCAGCACCTTGGCCAGCGTGGACTTGCCGCACCCCGACTCGCCCACGATGCCCAGCGTCTCGCCCCGGTTGAGATCGAACGACACGCCGTCGACGGCCTTGATCGCGCCGATCTGCTTCTTGAAGACGATGCCCTGGGTCAGGGGGAAGTGCTTGACCAGGTCGCGGACCTCGAGGATGCGCTCACTGCTCGCCATCGAGGACCTCCCTCCAGTAGTGGCAGGCGCTGCCGCGCGTGCCGCTGATCTCGTAGAGCGGGGGGGTGTTGGTCACGCAGTTGTCCTGCCGGTACGGGCACCGCGGGTTGAACGAGCACCCGGGCGGCAGGTCGAGCAGGTTGGGCGGCAGGCCCTTGATCGCGTACAGGTCCTGGCCCTTGAGGTCCACCCGGGGGATGGACTCCAGCAGGCCCTTCGTGTACGGGTGCGCCGGCGCCCGGTAGATGTCGTGGACCGGGGCGTTCTCCACGATCCGGCCGGCGTACATGACCGAGATCTTGTCGGCCACGTCCGCCACGACGCCGAGGTCGTGGGTGATCAGGATCATGCCCATCTGGCTCTCGCGCTGCAGCTCGGCCAGCAGTTCCATGATCTGCGCCTGGACGGTCACGTCGAGCGCGGTCGTCGGCTCGTCCGCGATCAGCACCTCCGGGTCGAGCGCGATCGACATGGCGATCATGATGCGCTGGCGCATGCCGCCGGAGAACTGGTGCGGATAGTCGTTGACGCGCTGCCTGGCGGCCGGGATGCGGACCTTGTCCATCAGCTCGATGGCCTTGTTCATGCCGTCGCGCTTGGACATGCCCCGATGCACCCGGAACATCTCGCTGATCTGCCAGCCCACGGTGAACACCGGGTTGAGCGCCGAGAGCGCGTCCTGGAAGACCATCGCGATGCGCTGGCCGCGCACCTGGGTGCGGGCCTCGTCCGAGAGCTTGAGCAGGTCGGTGCCCTTGAAGCGGATCTCGCCCTTCGGGATGACGGCCGGCGGCATGTCCAGGATGCCCATGATCGCCTGAGCGGTCACGGACTTGCCCGAACCCGACTCGCCGAGCACCGCCAGCGTCTCACCGGGGTTGACCGTGTAGCTCACGCCGTTCACCGCGCGCACGACGCCCTGACGCGTACGGAACTCCACGTGCAGGTTGTCCACCGCGAGCAGCGGCTCGTTGCCGAGCCCTCCCTCGGCCGGCAACACGTCTGTCGACGTCTTCTTCACTTGATCCCCCCTCCTACCTGAGCTTCGGATCGAGAGCGTCACGCACCGCGTCGCCCAGCATGATGAACGCGAGCACCGTGATGCTCAGGAACAGGGCCGGGAAGAACAGCGGCAGCGACGCGTCGAGGAACCTGGGCCGGGCGTCGGCGATCATGAGACCCCACGAGATGTCCGGCGACTGCACGCCGACCCCGAGGAACGACAGCGCCGCCTCGGCCGCGATGTAACCGCCGAGGTTGATCGTGCTGACCACGATGACCGGGGCGAGCGAGTTCGGCAGCAGGTGCTTGAACATGATCCGCCCCTGGCCCGCGCCCACCGCCCGCGCGGCGACCACGAAGTCCTGGCCCTTGGCGGTGATCACGGACGCCCGCATGATGCGGAACACCATCGGCCACCCGAGCACGGCCAGGGCCGCGATGACCAGCACGATGCTGTTGATGCCGCTGTCGCGGAACGTCGCGGCGATCAGCAGGGCGCCGAGGATCGGCGGGATCGCGAAGAAGATCTCGGTGACCCGCGAGGAGACCGAGTCGATCACGCCGCTGCGGAAGCCGGCGAACAGCCCGAGCAGCCCGCCCACGAGCATGGTGAGGATCGTGGTCGTCACGCCGATCACGATCGAGTTGCGCGCGCCGTAGATCGTCCTGGCGAACACGTCACACCCCTGGCTGTCCTTGCCGAACGGGTGCCCCACGCCGGGGAGCTGCCGGGCGGTGGACAGGTCGCAGGTCTGGGCGTTGGTCGGGTCGATCGAGGTGAACAACGACGGCCAGAACGCCATGACCAGCAGGATCGCGATCAGGACCGCGGAGATGATGAACATCGGCCGGCGCCGCAGGTCGTACCAGGCGTCGGTCCAGAGGCTGGCGGGCTTCTCCTGCTTCTGCTTCCTGCGCTTGCCCTGCTTGTCCGGCGAGGCCGGCGCGGGGATCTCGGTGACGAGCGACTGCGCTTCCGGAAGCATGGGCCCGACGTTCGGTGCTTCATTACTCATAGCGGATCCTCGGGTCGAGCACTGCGTACAACATGTCGACGACCAGGTTGGCCAGGATATAGATCAGCACCAGGACGGTCACGATGCCCACGACGACGGGTTGTTCTCGCAGGAGGATCGAGTTGAACAGCTGGTTGCCGATGCCCGGCAGGTTGAAGATCGTCTCCGTGATGACCGCGCCGCCCATCAGGTTCCCGAGGTCGGCGCCGAGGTAGGTGACCAGCGGGATCAGCGCGTTCCGGAGACCGTGCCTGCCGACGACGCGACGTCTGGACAGGCCCTTGGCGGTCGCCGTACGGATGTAGTCGGCACGCAGGGTCTCCACCAGGCTCGTTCTCGTGAGCCTGGTGAGATAGGCGATGGACGTCCCGGCGAGCACGAACCCGGGCAGCAGGTAGCTGCGGAACCCGGCCGAGATGCCCGCGACGGGGAAGATGTCGCTCCCCGTCCACAGCTTGAGCTTGACCCCGAGTATGAGCTGCAACACGAAGCCCGTCACCAGGGTCGGGACGGAGATGAGCAGCAGCGTCGAGGCGAGGATCGCGGTGTCGGAGGCCTTGCCGCGGCGCAGCGCCGCCCACAGGCCGAGGCCGACGCCGATGATGGCCTCCATGACCAGCGCGGTCATCGCCAGGTTGAGCGTGACCTGGAACTTGCCCGCCATGATCTGCGAGACTGGGATCCTGGAGAAGGTGGTCCCGAAGTCGCCGTGCAGGAGCACGCCGCTGAGGTAGTACCAATACTGCAGCAGCAGCGGATCGTTCAGGTGATACTGATCGCGCAGGACCTCGGCGACCGCCGGGTCGAGCCGCTTCTCGCCCGCCAGTGCCTGGATGGGGTCGCCGGGCAGGGCGAAGACGATCGCGAAGATGAGTAGCGTGGCGCCGAGCAGGACGGGTATCGCCTGCAGCAGACGCCTGATGACATAACGGCCCATTCAAGCCCTCCGGTACATGCGTGGAGGCAGCCCCCGCAGCCGTGGTTTACCCGGCCCCAAGTGACTGCCTCCAAGCTCAGCCCTCCGAAAGGCGGGCGGCAAGCACCGCCCGCCCAGGGAATGACGTCAGGCCTTCTCGATGCCGGCCCACTCGACCTGGTTGAGCAGGTTGAGCTTGACGTTCTTGACCTTGGTGGAGTGCCCGAAGTTGCTCCGGTAGAAGTACACCGGGATGTACGGCATGTCCTTGATCAGGATGTCGTCGGCCTGCTGGTAGAGCTTGAGGCCTTCGGCGGCGTCCGACGCCTGGTCGCCCTTGGCGACGAGGGCGTCGAAGTCCTTGTTCTCGTAGCCACCGTAGTTGGAGCCGGTCGAGATGGCCTCGGTGCCGAAGATCGGCGTGAGGTAGTTCTCGGCCGACGGGTAGTCGATCGACCAGCCCATGCGGAACAGGCCCTTGTACTTCTTGGCGTCCAGGTCGTCCAGGATGGCCTTGAAGTTCTCGAACGGCTTCGGCGTGACCTCGATGCCCAGGTTGGCGCGGAGGTTGTTGGCGACGGCCTCGATCCACTCCTTGTGGCCGCCGTCGCCGTTGTAGCCGAGCTCGATCGTCTTCGGGCCGCCCGCCGACTCGTACAGCTTCTTGGCCTCGGCCGGGTTGTACGTGCAGGCCGTGCAGGCGCCCTGACGGTAACCGGGGATGGCCGGGTTGATGAAGTCGTCGGCCGGGGCGCGGGTGCCCGCGAAGACCGTCTCGGTGATGGTCTTCCGGTCGATGGCCATCGAGATGGCCTTGCGGACGTCCGGGTTCTTGAAGTCGGGGTTGTACTTCAGCGGGACGCCGATGTAACCGACGGCGGCGTCGGGCTCGTCGAAGTAACGGTCACCGAGGACGGACTTGGCGGTCGCGATCGCCGAGGCGGGCAGCGAGTCGTCCACGTCCAGGTTCTCCGCCTGGAGGTCCTGGAAGGCGGTCTCGGCCGAGCTGTAGATCTTGAACTGCAGCTTGGTCCAGTTCTTCGGCTTGGGGCCGGGGAACTTGTCGTAGACCGTCATGTCGATGGACTGCGCGCCGCCCTTCTTGTAGGGCTTGTCCATCTTGAACGCGCCCTGGCCGATCGGCTGCTCGCCGAACGCCTGGGTGACCTTGCCGTCGGGGCCGAGCGCGGAGGCCGGCAGCGGGTAGAAGGCGGTGTACCCGAGCATCGTCTTGAACTGCGAGAACGGCGCCGACAGGGTCACCTCGAAGGTGGTGTCGTCGACGGCCTTGAGACCCTTCATCTCCTTGGCCGTCGGGGTCTTGCCCTCACCCGGGTGCACGTCGGCGTAGCCGTCGATGCGAGAGAAGAAGGCCGAGGAGGCCATGGCGTTGTCCTGGTTGGCGCCATAGTTCCACGAACGCACGTAGTCGGCGGCGGTGACCGGCTTGCCGTCGTGCCACGTGTAGCCGGCCTTGAGCTTGATCGTCCAGACCTTGCTGTCCTGGGTCGTGATCGACTCGGCGGCTTCCTCGACCGGCTGCTTGTTCTCGTCGTAGCCGACGAGAGGCGCGAACAGGGCCGCGAGGACTTCAGAGCCCTCGGTCTCGGTCGTGTTCAGCGGGTTGAGGAGCTCCTGAGGCTCACCGATTTCCATGCGGACCGGCGTTTCGCCGCCGCCCGCGGCAGTGCCGCCGTCCGAGGCACCGCCGCCACACGCGGCAACCGCGAGGGCGAGCAGCGCGGTACCGGCGACGATCTGTGCGCCCTTAGTAACACGCATGGTGAAAAAATTCCTCCCTCTACAGGTGGGCGACAGCGCTGAGCTGCGGTGATGGTAAGCAGCCTGACGGGGGGTTCCTGGTATCCCCCGGATTTGGCCGACAAAGTCAAGCCAGCCGACGCCCTGCCAGTCGATCGCGACTATCCCTTACTACTTGCCACCAGCGAGTCTCTGGCGCGTTGCAGTTCGGTCACACGTGCGCCAATCCAGCGTCACAGACATTCCGCTCATAACAATACAAACACCCCGAGGGTGCTCGAACAGGACAAGCCTGGACGTGAACAGTTGATGAAAAATACCCCCTACAGGACAGTGCTCGCGCCCTTCCGGGCGCGGCCCGCCTCCCTGAGCTACGGTTGAACAGGTCTTGACGACGCCTTGGAACCAGGCGTCGCGCGACTTCGTCCAACCGACTGCCGTGTCCCCCACGGCAGGCACCCCACCGACCTGGATCCAATAGAGTCCATGCCATGAGCCAGCCGGAATCCGCTGTCGCGGACGCCCAGGCGGGCGGCCGAAGCGGGCAGGAGCCGCTGGGCAAGCTCGCCGAGAGATACGGACTTCGTCGTGCCATCGCGCGGCCGAGGTTCCCTGTCTATCTGCGCCAGCTCTGGGAGCGGCGACACTTCATCCTGACGTACGCGACCTCGCGCAACGTCTCGAAGTACTCCAGCTCGGCCCTGGGCCAGCTGTGGCAGGTGCTGACCCCGCTGCTGAACGCCGCCATCTACTACGTGATGTTCGGCGTGGTGCTGGGCGGCAAGAACGGCATCGAAAACTACCCGGCCTTCCTGCTGACCGGGATGTTCGTCTTCACCTACACCCAGCGGGTGGTGACCGCCGGCGCCAAGTCGATCTCCGGCAACCTGTCGATGATCCGCGCCCTGCACTTCCCGCGCGCCTCCCTGCCGTTGGCGTACACGATCCAGGAGTTGCAGCAGCTCGCCATCTCCATGGGCGTGCTCCTCGCGATCGTGATGGCCACGGGCGAGTGGCCCACCTGGTTCTGGCTCATGATCCCGGTGGTCCTGGCCCTCCAGACGATGTTCAACATCGGGGCGAGCCTGGTGATCGCCCGGCTGGGCGCCCAGATGCGCGACCTCAACCAGTTGCTGCCGTTCATCACCCGCACCTGGCTCTACGCCTCCGGCGTCTTCTTCTCGATCCAGGACAAGGTGGTCGGCTCCGCGAAGCTGCCCCAGTGGGTCGCCGACGTGATGTACCTGAACCCGACGGCCTCCTACATCGAGTGGATGCGCGACATCCTCATCAAGACCTACCACCCGGAGAACGGACACAACCCGCCGATGATGGTGGTGCTGTCTTGCGTATTCTGGGCAGTGTTCGCACTCGGCTTCGGCTTCTGGTACTTCTGGCGGTCCGAGGAGAGGTACGGGCGTGGCTGAACTGACCGAGGAGCTGTCACAGGTGAAGGGCGAGGAGCCCGCCGTCCCGAACAAGGACGTCAGGGTGCACCCCAACCCGGAGCCCCGGGACAAGCGTCCGCTCGACGTGCCGACGGGCACGCCGACCGTCATCGTCGACGACCTCCACATCGTCTACCGCGTCTACGGCGCGGCCTCCGACAACGAGAAGGGCAACGCGGTCAACGCCCTCACGCGCCTGCTGAAGCGCCAGGGCCGCCCGCAGATGAAAGAGGTCCACGCCGTCAAGGGCGTGACCTTCGTGGCCTACCACGGCGACGCCATCGGCATCGTGGGCCGCAACGGCTCGGGCAAGTCCACGCTGCTGCGCGCCATCGCGGGCCTCCTGCCGCCGCACAAGGGCGCCGTCTACACCGACGGGCAGCCCTCGCTGCTCGGCGTCAACGCCGCGCTCATGCGCGAGCTGACCGGTGAGCGCAACATCGTCCTCGGCTGCTACGCCATGGGCATGACGCCGTCGGAGGTCAAGGAGAAGTACCAGGAGATCGTCGACTTCTCCGGCATCGACGAGTTCGTCCAGCTGCCCATGTCCACCTACTCCTCGGGCATGGGCGCGCGGCTGCGTTTCGCCATCTCCTCGGCCAAGACCCACGACGTGCTGCTCATCGACGAGGCCCTGGCCACCGGCGACCGCGAGTTCCGCAAGAAGAGCGAGGAGCGCATCCGCCAGATCCGCGAGTCCGCCGGCACGGTCTTCCTCGTCGCCCACGACCTCAGGGTCATCGAGGAGACCTGCAACCGCGTCATCTGGCTGCACAAGGGCAAGATCAGGATGGACGGCGACCCCAAGGAAGTCATCGCCGCCTACAACAAGGGCTGAGCGGCCGACCCGTTTTCGATCACAGGTGCGAAACGTGGGTGACTCGCGCGCCGAAAAGCTGACACTGTGACCCAGGTTCCGCTAGCATTCGAACGCGGATTCGAACCAAGGAACGGTGATGGAGTGGGGGCGCGCGATGGGAGAGCTTTCGGCCGCGATCGACCACCTGGCCATCGAGGACGTGGCCGACATCCCCAGGATGCAACTCGCTGAGCAGTTGCTGGAGCTTCACTGGCAGATGGCCCGCCTACAGGCCCAGATAGCCCGCCGCACCGGCGTCCGCCTCCCCTGAGGGGGCTCGGAGGCGTACGCATGACCACGGAGCAGGCCCACGGGGCGCTCGCGTAACGGCGACCGGCCGGTGAATGGTCAGAGGCCGTTTCCTGGAGGGCCCTCGGCCGGAGTGCGGCGGGTGGCCGACCGGGCGGAGCCGTAAAGAACGAAAGGCCCTCCACCAGGCGGACGGCCCTCAAC
>JABFVJ010000033.1 GCA_013362835.1 Nonomuraea sp.
GCCCGCGCCGGCCACCCGGTCGGCGAACGGCTTGAGCTTGTCGTAGCAGTCGACCATGCGCTCGCGGTCGTCGAGCAGCATGCCGGCCAGGGCCCGCCAGGTCATCGCCAGCTCGTAGAGGAAGTCGGGCCGGACCGGCGGGCGCGTGGCGGCCACGGCCTTGGCGTCGTTGACGTGCCCGGCCGAGGCCAGGGCCAGCGCGTAGGCGTCGAGGGTCCACTTGGCGCCACGCTGGTGGGCCTCGGCCAGCAGGTCGACCGTCTCGGCCGCCCGGCCGTCGACCAGGTGCAGGCAGAACGTCGTGATCAGCGGGAGGTCCTGACGGCCTTCGAGCATGCCGGCCCGCGCGGTCATCCTGGCCGCGTTGCCGTAGGCGCGCTCGGCGCCCGCGTAGTCGCCCCGGATCATCATGCGCTGGCCCTGGTACCAGACGACCACGGCGGCGGGGGCCGACAGGTCGTACTGCCTGGCGAGGCGGTCGGCGGCGGCGGCGTGGTCGTCGGCGGCGGCGAACTCGCCCCGCGCCGCCGCGCACTCCAGCAGCACCAGGTGGGCCAGGGCCTGCGTGGCCATCTGCCCGGAACGCTGGGCGACCTCCAGCAGCTCCCTGCCGATGCTCTCGCGCGTGTCGACGGCCGGGATGTCGTAGGACTGGCGCAGCCGCCCGCTCAGCGCCGCCGCGATCAGCGTCGCGTCGCCGCTCTGCCTGGCCAGCTCCAGCGCCTCCAGCGACGCCTGCCGCCCGCGCTCGGGCGAGGAGGAGCCCTCCAGCTCCAGCGCCAGCGTGGTGAGCAGGCTCGCGCGCAGGCGCTGCTCGCCCGCGGGCAGCTCCATGAGCGCCTTCTCGGTGACGTCGACGATCTCCCACGCGGTGCGGGTGAAGTCGCGCGCCATGCCCTTGTGCGGCACGGCCAGCGAAGCCGCCACCTTCGCGGTCAGCTCCAGGTCGCCGAGCGGCAGCGCGGCGTCCATCGCCTGGCGGCGCAGCAGTCGCGCCGCCGTCATGTCGCCGCACAGCGCGAGCGCCCTGATCTGCCGCAGCATGAGCCGCAGCCGCTCCTTGGAACGCTCGGGCTCCCGCTCGCGCCGCTGCTCCTCGTTACGCGGGCTGCCCCGGTCGAAGGCCGCGATGGCCTGCTCCCACAACGTCGCGGCCTCGCGGTGGGCGAAGCGCCGCTCGGCCTGCTCGGCGGCGAGGCCCGCGTAGTGGACGGCCTTCTCGGCGGTGTCGGCCAGGAAGTAGTGGTGGGCCAGCGCCGCCACGTCGGACGGCGAGCGCTGCTCGATCACCCCGGCGACGGCCGCGTGAAGCCTGGTACGGCGCAGCCGGGAGGCGTCGGAGTAGATCGTGTCGCGGACCAGGTCGTGGTCGAACCTCAGCATCCCGGGCCCCGGCTCGGTCACCAGGCCGGCCAGCAGCGCCGCCTCGACGGCCTCGATCACCGCGTCCTCGTCGCCGGCCACCGTGACCAGCACGTCGAGGTCGACGTCGCGGCCGATCACCGCGGCCTGCAGCAGGATCTGCTGGGCGCCCGCGGGCAGCCGCGAGATGCGTCTGCGCAGCACGTCGCGCACGCCCGACGGCACCCGCGAGAGCACCTGCGTGGCGCTGGCGCGGTCGGCCGCGCCCTCGGCGTCGAGCAGGCGCACGGTCTCGCGCACGAAGAACGGGTTGCCGCCGGTGCGCTCGACGATGGACTCGACCGCGTCCTCGTCGATCTCGCGTACGCAGGTGGCCTTGACCAGCTCGGCCACGGCCTTCGGGTCGAGGCCCGACAGGCCCACGCGCAGCGGCTCAAGGCGGGCCAGGGCGGCGAGCACGTCGGACTGGCGGTCGTCGAGCTCGCTCTCCCTGCACGTCACGACGAGCAGGACGCGGCTGGTGGCGAGCAGGCTCGGCAGCGCGCGCAGCAGGGCCAGCGTCTGGTCGTCGGCCCAGTGGAGGTCTTCCAGCGTCAGCAGCACCGGCGCCCGGCGCGCCACGCCCGCGAGGTAGCCGCCGACCGCGCGGTGCAGGCGGAAGCCGCCCGACACCTCGTCCTCGTCGGGGTCGGGGGCGGTGTCGTCGAGGAGCGGGGCGAGGAGCTGGGCGTATTCGCCGGCGCCGGCCATGTTGATGAGCGAGCGCAGGATCTCGACCCAGGCCCAGCCCGGCGGGGTGGCGCTGGAGTCGGGGCAGGCGCCGGACGCGGTGATCCAGCCGTCGGCGCCGAGCCTGCCGTCGAGCTGGCGCAGCAGCGTGGTCTTGCCCGCGCCGGCGACGCCGGTCACGATCGCGACCTGGAACCTGCCGGTGCGCGAGGCGGCCGTGGTCAGCCTGGTCAGCTCGGCGTCGCGGCCGACGAACGGCTCGGGCTCCAGCGGCGGCGGCTCGACGTGGGCGGCCGGGCGCGGCGGCCAGGTGTCGGTGACGGGCGCGGACCGCGACGGGCGCGGCGGGGCGGCCAGCTCCAGCTCGGGGGACTGGGCGAGGATGTCGGACTCCAGCTTGCGCAGCGCGGGCCCGGGGTCGATGCCGAGCTCGTCGGCCAGGATGTTCCTGGCCCTGCGCAGCGCGGCCAGGGCGTCGCCCTGCCGGCCGCAGCGGTAGAGGCCGAGGGCGAGCAGCCGCCAGCCCTCCTCGCGCAGCGGGTGTTCGGTGGTCAGCGCCTCGAGGTCGGGCACGGTCTCGGCGTGGAGGGCGAGGCGCAGGCCGGTGTCGGCGTGGCGCTCGCGGGCGACCAGGCGCAGCTCGGCCAGCCGGTTGACCTCGGCCTCGGCCCACGGCTGGTCGGCGAAGTCGGAGTAGGGGGTGCCGCGCCACAGGCCGAGCGCCTTCTCCAGCCGGCCGCGGGCGGACTGCGGGTCGCCCTCTTCGAGGTGCTCGCCCGCCGCCCTGACCATCTGCTCGAACCGCAGCGCGTCGACCTGGTCGGCGGCCACGCGCAGCGCGTAGCCGGAGGCCACGGTCACCAGCAGCCGGTTGGGGCCGCCACGCGGGCGGCCCGGCTCCAGCACCCGGCGCAGGCGCGAGATGTAGACCTGGAGGCCCGACTGCGCGCCCTTGGCCGCGTCGTCGTCCCACAGGTCGTAAAGGAGGGTGTCAACCGGAACGACCTGACCTCTGGCCACGAGAAGTCGGGCGAGGACGGCCCGCTGCCGCAACCCGCCGAGGTCGAGTTCGTCGTCGTGTTCGTACGCCTCGACTGGCCCCAGAACTCGGAACGCCACCATGTCAGCCGCCACGCTATGCGGGCTTCCGAATCGCGCACAAGGTCTTTGTGGGGTTTGGGATTGTCACTGGGGGGCCTTCGAGATCGCGGACGGGGGCTCCGTGGCGGCGCTCCGGCCGTTGCGCCTGCGCAGGAGCGCCCACGCGCCCAGCGCGAGGCCGCCGAACGGGATCTCGATAGTGTAAGTCCAGAAGCCGAAAAGTAGTGCGGTCGCCACCGCGGGAGTGCCCGGGACGCCGAACGTGATCAGCATCGCGGCCACCCCGCTCTCCATGATCCCGGCGCCGCTCGGCGTGATGAGGGCGCTCGTCAGCACGCGCGACAGCGCGAAGACGGCGATCGACTGGGCGAGGCCGGGCCAGGCGCCGGTGGCCGACATGCAGGCGGCCATGATCGCCCACTGGAAGCCCAGGAAGAACACCATGCCGAGCGACAGCCCGACCGACCGCGTACGGACGATCTCGGCGGTGTCGGCGCGCAGCCGGTGGAACGCCTCCGAGGCGTGGACCTTCAGCCGCAGCAGCCGGGTGAGCCCGTCGAGGGCCTTGCCGAGCACGACGGCGGCGCGGTCCCAGTAGAGGGCGGCGGCCACGACCGCGCAGAGCACCAGGATGGAGATCGCGCCCGTCCAGGCCGCCTTGGTGAACGACGGGTCGAGCACCCCGCCCGCCATGAGCAGGGCGATGATGCCCATGGCCGGCAGGATGAACCTGAACAACGTGTTCCAGATGCCGCTGACCAGCGTCATGACCACGATCGGCCGGTTGCCGAACCCCCAGCCCCTGGTCATCGCGAACGACACCGCCACCCCGACCGCGCCGCCGAACGGCAGCAGGTTGCTGACCGCGCTGCCCGCCGCGTTGAGCGTGAGCCCCTGAAGATTGGTCAGCCCCGGCAGCGAGTTGGTCAGCACGAACGTGTAGGCCAGCAGGCTCAGCAGCCACAGGGCCGCCATCAGGGCGATCTCGCCCGCGCCCAGCGTGGCGAACACCGCGCCGATGTCGTGCCAGGAGACCGGCTTGCCCGTGAGGGTGTGGACGATCTGCGGCAGGTAGACCACGAGCAGCACGGCCAGCCCGAGTGACAGGACGGACAGGGCTATCTGGAGCGGCTTGTTCTTCATCGCCCCTAAGTCTGCCGGGTCGCCGGAGCCGTGGCGTCAGACCCAGGTCCTACTTCGGCCACTGGTCGAAAGGATGAGTGAGGCGGGTGCCGGGTGGAAGATCGCGGCGTACGTACCATTCGGTGCCGAAGACCAGGCGGTAGAGGGGGCCGGGGACCTTCAGCATGACGGCGAGGGTGCGGTCGCTGTCGCCGCCGCTGGCCTGGGAGGCGTGCGCGGCCATCGACGCCCGCTTCTGTTTCGTATATTTCCGGACATTGACCCGGTGGGTGATCGTGTCGTTCGCCGAGTACGCGCTCTCGAACGTCCGTACGTCGAACTCCGGCGGGAACTTGTAGACCCGGCCCGCCATCCGCAGCAGCCGCACCAGCGGATCGCGGTTGACCGTCGCCTCCAGGACGATCTCCGTGCCCGCGATCTGCGCCGCCCGCTTGCCCACCCGGTGCACCTGCACGTGGTCGGGATGGCCGTAGCCGCCGGCCGGGTCGTAGATCGCCAGCAGGTCGGCCTTCTCCTCCTCCAGGATCGCGGCCAGGGCCCGCGCCGCCGCCTCGCTGTCGGCGTCGATGAAGGCGTTGTCGGGCCGCTCCTCGGCGATGCCGCCCTTGGGGCTGAGCCCGGAGTCGCCGTAGCCGAGGCATTCCACGCGGGCGCAGCCGAGCAGCGCGGCCGACTGGTAGAGCTCCTTCAGCCGGGTCTCGCGCAGCTCCTCGCCCGGCCCGATCTCGGCCAGGCCGCGCTCGCCGGCCGTCGCGACCACGAGCACCACGCGGTGCCCCTCCGCCGCGAGCATGGCCATGGTGCCCGCCGTGAGCAGGGCCTCGTCGTCGGGATGGGCGTGGAAGAAGACCGCGGTACGTGGAGGCACACGCCCAGATTAGTCTGGGAGGGGTGCGGATCTTTCACGTGAGTGACTGTTACCTGCCGCGGCTCGGGGGGATCGAGGTCCAGGTGGCCGACCTGGTGCGGACGCAGCGAGAGGCCGGCCACGACGTGCTCGTGGCCACGGCGACCAGGGGCGAGGCGCTGCCCGGCGTGCGCAGGGTCGTCGCCAGGATGCCCTTCGACCTGCCGGTCCACCCGTTCGGAGTGGGGCATCTCACTCGGGGCATCACCGCCACCCGGCCCGACGTGGTCCACGTGCACACCGGCGCGGTGTCGCCGTTCGCCTGGATGGGCGTGCGCGCGGCGCGGCGGGCGGGGGTGCCGTGCGTGGTGACCGTGCACAGCATGTGGGACCCGGTCACGCGGATGGTCTACCGGCTGCTGCGGCTCGGGTTCGGCTGGCAGCGCTGGGGGCTCGTCGCCACGACCGTCAGCAACGCGGCGGCGGCGCCGATCCGGGCGGTCGCCGGGCCAGGAGTGCCGGTGCGGGTGGTGTCCAACGGCCTCGACCTGTCGGGGTGGGCGCCCGCGCCGGGCGCGCCCGACGCGCGCGAGGGGGTGCACGTCGTGGCGGTCGGCCGGCTGGCCCCGCGCAAGCAGCCCGTACGCCTGCTGCGCCTGCTCCTCGCCGCGCGGGCGCGGGTGCCCGCGTCGATCCCGATGCGGGCCACGATCGTGGGCGACGGGCCGGCGCGCGCCCGGATGGAACGTTTCCTCGCCAAACACGGCATGACCGGCTGGGTGTCGCTGCCGGGGCGCTACTCGCGCGAGGAGATCGCGAAGGTGCTGGCCTCCGCCGACGTCTTCGTGGCGCCGGCGGCCAGGGAGTCGTTCGGCATCGCGGCGCTGGAGGCGCGGGCCGCCGGGGTGCCGGTGGTGGCGCGGGCCCAGAGCGGGGTCGCCGACTTCGTCAGGGACGGCACCGAGGGGCTGCTCGGCCGTACGCTGGGCGACCTCGCGCGGGCGGTGGCCCGGCTGTGCTCCGACGCGGGGCTGCGCGAGCGGATCATGGCCTACAACCGGTCCACCCCGCCCGTCGCGGGATCGTGGGCGGGGGTGCTCGAAGGGTTCGACCGGGCCTACGAGCAGGCGCTCGCGCGTTAGCCGAGGCCGCCCCCGCGCGGCGTGTACTCGCGCGTCGCGAAGGGGCCGCCCTGCGGGGTGTCGTCGGTGAAGAACCCGGCCGGGTCGCCGGTCACCTCATGGGACTCGGCGTCGTCCAGCGGTTCGTAGCCGAGCTCGGGGGAGAGCTTCCAGAAGCGGCGGGTGTTGGCCGAGACGGCGTACGCGGCGAGGAAGCGCAGGCCGGGGGTGGTGACGGCGGCGTGGAAGAAGCCGGCGCAGTCGCGGGGGCTGAGCCAGGTGGCCAGGTGGCGGGCGTCCACCGGGCGGGGCTCCAGGCTGCCGATGCGCAGGCAGACCACCTCCAGGCCGAACTTGTCGGCGTAGAGGCGGCCCAGGGCTTCCAGGGCGACCTTGCTGACGCCGTACAGGCCGTCGGGGCGCGGCGGCAGGTCGGGGGAGAGCGTCGCGGTCGCCGGGTACATGCCGGTCAGCCGGTTGCTGCTGGCCAGGGCCACGCGCCGCACGCCGGCCAGCCTGGCCGCCTCCAGCACGCGGTGGGTGGTCAGGACGTTGCCGTCGAGCAGGTCGGGCAGCGGCGCCTCGTCGGGCACCCCGGCCAGGTGCACGATCGCGTCGGCGCCCTCGACGATCTCCAGCACCTCGCGCGGGTCCGACAGGTCGGTACGCACCGCCTCCTCGCCCGGCTCGGCCGTCATGGGCACCCGGTCGACCAGGACCAGCTTGTCAGCGGCCCGACGCAGCCGCTCGCGTACGGCGCCGCCGACCATCCCGGCGGCGCCGGTGAGCACGATCGTTGTCATGGGGACATCCTGCGGCACGACGGCTAGCGCCGGAGCACCACGTAGCCCTCGCGTTCGAACACCTTCGTGTACCCCTCGGCCTCCAGTTCCGCGATCCGGTTGACCTGGTCCTGCGGCGAGCCGAACGGGAAGTCCCAGCGTCCGGTGTCGGCCACGATCCACGGCGTGCCGCGCGAGGCGGGGCTCCACAGCAGGACGGTCGTCCGCGAGGTCAGCGCGGGGCCGAGCGTGTTGGCCGCCTCGACCGTCACTCCCGACGGCACCCTGCTCACCGCCTCGGACGCCGCCCGCGCCCGGTCCTCCTTGTAGAAGGCGGGATGGTAGAGCTGGTCGAGCGCGAACCTGGGCACGAGGGTGAGCGCGACGACGCAGGTCGCGGCCCCCCAGGCCAGCTTGAGCCCCTTGTCGTCGGCGCGGCGCGTCCAGCGCAGCAGCCTGGCCAGGCCGTCGACGCCCGCGCAGAGGAGGATCACCACCGTGAACGCGCTGTACTGGAAGTCGGCCTGCCACCACTGGGACCGGTCGGAGAGCAGGCGTTCGAGCACGTGCGGCAGCGCCGCGAGGGACAGCGGCGAGAGCAGGCACAGCAGCAACGTCGGCCAGACCAGCAGGAACAGCGTGTCGACCTTGGCCTCCTCGCTGAAGGGCAGCAGCAGCGCGGCGATCGGGTCGCGCAGCAGCGCGAGCAGCGCGCTCGGCGCGTCGGGCCCGAGGTGGCCGTAGGCCCAGAAGTCCTTGCTGTCGCCGCCGGCCGCGGTGATCAGCAGCCCGCGGACGAGCATGACCGCCCCCGCGCCGATCATCGCGCACATGACCCCGCGCCACCGGTCGCCGATGACGAACAGGCACAGGCCGACCCCGATCACCAGGAGTCCCATGTCCTCCTTGACGAGGAGGAGCCCGAGCATCGCCAGGAGCGCGGGCGGCACCCGCCCCGCTTGGTACCGCTCGATCATGATCGCGGTGAGCAGGGGGACGAACATCACCTCGTGCGCGTCGAAGACCACGGCCTGCGCGACCGGCCACGACAGCGCGTAGGCCACGCTGACCAGGTACGCGGGCGCGACGCCCAGCACGCGCCTGGTGAACAGCCACAGGAACGGGATCGCCGCGGCGAACAGCAGCGCCTGCGCCACGATCAGCGACTCGGGCCCGTCGTGGATCCAGTAGAACGGCGCGAGCAGCGCGTAGATCGGCGAGAAGTGGTCGGCGAGCTGGAGGTAGTCCATGCCGCGCCCGTGGAACACGCCGAGCACGGGGACGTGCGGCGGGCGGAAGTGGGCGTAGTTGCGCACGGCCTGGTCCACGATCACCAGGTCGAACGTGGTGGCGCGGAAGGTGGCCAGCTTGACCAGCCCGAGAACGGCGTACGCCACCGCGGCGAGCAGGGCGATGGCGCCCACTCGCGCGCGGTGGCGGGAAAGCACTCTGGCGGGAAGTGCGGTGTTTGCCGTCGGCCGGGCGGTCACCGTGTCGTCCGTCACGGCAGCAAGCGTAGATGGATCACCCGATCGGTGTCCCTGCCCGGATGACGCGGCCGCCGCGCCGGCCTGCCCCCCGCAGGCGGTGCGGCGGCCGCGGGCCTGTCAGCTGCAGGCGGAGGTGATCTTGGTCTGGAAGCCGCTCATCTTGCCGCTGAACTCGCTCACCTTGCTGATGTCGCCGCCGTCCAGGCTCTCGAAGCCGGCGGCGAGGTCGTTCAGCGCGGCCGCGACGTCGCCGTCGTACTTGCCGGCGAGGTCCTTGGTCTTGGTGGCGGCCGTCTTGGAGGCTTCGCCGAGCGCCTTGGTGTTCGTGGCGTCCTTCGAGATCGCGGTGCTCCACTCGGTGGCGATCTTGGTGACCTCGTTGGCCGCGCTGTTGCAGTCCACGGCCTGGCCGACGGCGCCGCAGGCGGTGGTGAGGGCGGCAAGGGAGATCGTCGCGACCGCGAGGGCCAGACGGCGAGGGGGAGTCATTTTTTCGTGCCCTTCGTTGGTTTTCCTAACGAGGGCGACATTAGGGATTTGCGGTTGATCGCCACTTGCACCCCGCTAACACCACGGCTGTCAGGTGAGCGTAAAGCCGTGCAGGAGCACCTGGACGATCTCCTCGGGGTCGGGAAGCGGCAGGTCAAGGATGCCGCGGTAGGTCACGAATCCGGCGAACAGGTCGGTCAGCAGCCACAGGTCGGCGTCGGGCGAGAGCTCGCCGCGCTCGATCGCGCGCTCGTAGACGACCCACGAGCGTTCCATCCTGGTGCGCATGCCGGTGCGGATGAGCTCGGCGACGGCGGGGTCGCGGCCGGCCTCGCCGTACATCTGCCTGGCCAGGCGAGCCACGTCGGCGTGGTCCCACAGGGCGAGGGTGTCGGAGACGACCACGCGCAGGTCGCCTTCGAGTGAGCCGGTGTCGGGCACGGCGACGTGCGTGTCCATGAGGATGCCGATGGTTTCGAGCAGCATGTCGCGTTTGGTGGCGTAACGCCGGAACACGCTCGCCCTGCCCACGCCCGCCGCCTTGGCGACGTCGTCCATGGTGAAGTCGAGCCCGTGGGAGAGGACCAGCGCGGTGGCGGCCTGCCTGATGCGGTGGTCGACCGTGGGGTCGGGCTTGCGGCCGCGCGCTGGCATTGTGATACTCCTAGTATCTGATACTGACAGTCTCTGAAGACGGGGCTCCTATGAGAGTAATCGTGGCGGGGGCCGGGGTGGCGGGGCTCGCCGTGGCGCGCGGCCTGCTGAACGCCGGTCACGACGTCGAGGTGTACGAGGAGGCCCCCGAGCTCCGTACGGCGGGCGGATCGGTCACCCTCTGGCCCGGCAGCACGGCCATCCTCGACGAGATCGAGGTCGACCGCACCGAGCTGGGCCGGCGGCTGGAGACCATGGAGTCGTGGGCCGACGACGGCCGCCGGCTGTTCACGATGGACCTGACCGCGGCCGAGCGGCGTTTCGGCCGTCCCAGCGTGCACGTGGCCCGCCGCGAGCTGGTCGAGGCGCTGGCCGAGGGCGTGCCCGTCGTCTACGGCGCGCGCGTCGAGCACGCGGTGCCAGAACGCGCCGAGGTGCGGCTGGCCGGCGGGAGTACCGTGCGCGGCGACGTGCTCGTGGGGGCCGACGGGCGCAGGTCGGCCGTGCGCGCGGCCCTGTGGGGGGACGACCGGGCCACGCTGAGCGGGTGGGTCACCTGGCAGGGGTTCACCACCGCGCCGACCTCGCTGACCGAGCGGCGCAGGGCCGTGATGATCGCGGGCAGGCGGGAGCTGTGCGGGCTGATCCCGGCGGGCGCGGGCCGGCTGCTGTGGTGGTTCGACGTCAGGGCCGTGCCCGGCGGGCCGTTCTGGGGCGACGACCCCGACATCGTGGCGCGGCTGCGGGAGCGGTTCGCCGGCTGGGCCGACCCGGTGCCCACGGTGCTGGAGACGATGACGGACGTCGACTTCTTCCCGCACCACCGCCATCCGATCTCCCCCGTCTGGGGCAAGGGCCCGACCACGCTGGCCGGCGACTCGGCGCACACCATGCCGCCCACCATGGCCCAGGGCGCCAACCAGGCGCTGGAGGACGCCTGGCTGCTCACCCGCTCGATCGGCGGCGACCTTCGGGCGTACGAGCGGGCCAGGGCGAGGATCGCGCGCAGGCCCGCCATGATCGCCGCGACGGAGCTGACCAACATGCAGCGGGCGTTCGCCGGGCTGATTCCCGACCGGGTGGCGACCAGCCTGTACACGGCGTCGCTGCTCAGGTTCAGCACCTACCTCTTGACAGCCTCGTGAAAGCCGCCGGACGATGTCGCATATAGAGCAACTCGGTGCGTAATACGCAACAAGGGGTGTCGGTTGACCACCACGTCGAGCCTGATCTCCACGCTTCCCGGCCGCTCCTACACCGATCCCGACCTGTTC
>JABFVJ010000265.1 GCA_013362835.1 Nonomuraea sp.
GAGCACCCGCTCGGCCTCGGCCCGCGAGTCGCGCTGGAGAGCCTCCGCCTCCGCGCGGGCGGAGCCGAGCTGCTCCTCCGCGTCCGCGCCCGCCTGGGCCAGCATGCGCTCGGCCGCCTGGGTGGCCTCGGCGACCCGCCGCTCGGCCTCCGCCTGCGCCGACGTCAGGATCTTGTCGGCCGTCTCACGCGAGGACGTCACCAGCCGCTCGGCCTCGGCCCGCGCGCTCTCCCGCAGGGAGGTCGCCTCGGTCTCCGCGTCCTCCCGTTTGGCCGCGGCCTCCTCCTCGCCCAGCTTGAGGATCTGCGCGAGCCTCGGGCTGAGGTCGTCGTAGCTCTGCGGCGCCTCGACCATCCGCCGCCGGGCCTCCGCCAGCTCGACACGGCCCTGCTCTGCCTGGTCGATCGCCCGTGCCAGCCGCTCTTCCAGATCCCGGACCTGGTTCCGGGCTCGGATCATGTAGTCGTGCACCTGGCGGCGGTTGTAGCCGCGCATCACGACTTCGAAGGTGTCCTCTTGCATCAGATCGGGGAAGCTCTCGTGCTGGTTTGTCATGGGGGTTACCTAAGGGTTTGCGTGAGGCGGGGGAAAACTGCGGGTTGTGAGGGTCTGACGACGAGACGTCAGGAAACGACTTTCCTGCCATCTGCCCACGTCCGCAACCGGAACGCCATACCTGAGGCGGGAATTACGATGTGGCAGATGTACATAGCAGCGTTGGATAACGGGGCAGTGCCGGACATCCACCCCGAGGCGTACATAGCGCCCGGCGCCGTCGTGGTCGGCAGCGTGCGCGTGGGCCGGGCGTCCAGCATCTGGTACGGCTCCGTTCTCCGGGGTGACGACGAGCGGATCGAGATCGGCGAGGAGTGCAACGTACAGGATCTGTGCTGCCTGCACGCCGACGCGGGCCAGCCCGCGGTCCTGGAGGACCGGGTCAGCCTGGGCCACAAGGCCATGGTCCACGGCGCCCACGTGGAGGCCGGCGCGCTGATCGGCATCGGCGCGATCGTGCTGGGCGGCGCCAGGGTGGGCGCGGGCACGCTGGTGGCCGCGGGCGCGCTGGTCGGGCCGGGCAAGAAGATCCCGTCCGGGGTGCTGGTCGCCGGGGTTCCGGGGCGGATCGTACGCGAGCTCACCGACGACGACCGGGCCTCCTTCGCGGGCACTCCGGACAACTACATGGCCAAGGCGATCAGGCACCGGCAGGCGTCAGCAGTTTGATCAGGACCTGGTCCGACACCGAGGCGGTGTTGAGCGGGTCGGCGTAGTCGGGCAGCTCGGGCCGGAGGAACCGGACGAAGTCGACGGTCAGCTTGAGGTCGGGCGTGCCCTTGATCTGCTTGGCGTTGGCCTTCGTCGCGTCCTTCTTGAGCGTGCCGTAGCTGTCCCAGTCGGTGTAGGCGGTGACGCCCCACTGCAGCACCTCGGGCAGGTTCGACGGCCAGCGCCTGGCGACCTTCCAGGCGCCGCCGTCCTCCTTGTACAGCGCCACGGCGACCCGGCCCATCCTGGCCAGTACGAGGTCGACCCAGCCGCTCTTGACCGGCACCTCCACGGGCTTGGAGCCGCCGTCCTGGGTGAACTTGGCCTCGACCTGCCCGCTCTGGTCCGCGGTGCCGGTGGTGACGGACATCCAGTTGGGCTTGGCGTACGAGCCGGGCTCGCGTGCCATCAGCCCGCCGAGCGAGAACTTGCGCGCGGGCTTGGCGCCCTTCTTGCCCGCGACCTTGACCCGGGCGTGCATGACGATGTCCCCGGCGAGCTCCTGGTAGACGAAGGGGCCGCGGAAGCCGTCGAACCAGGTCGAGGTCTTGGGCTCCAGGTAGAGGGCGCCCTTGACGGTCTTGTTCACGTCGAGCTTGGCGATGCGGTCGACGTCCTTCTCGGTGTCGCTGAGCTTGCTCCACACGGCCAGCTCGGCGGCGTCGGCGAACTCGCCGGAGGCCGAGCCCACCTCGCCGCCGGGCGTCGGCGCCTGGGCGTTCTGGATCGTGAGCACGCCGGGTCCGGTGGGGGTGGGCGGCGCCACGGTCGCCGTCCCGCAGCCGCTGACCACGCTCGCCACCGTCAACATCCCTGCCACCTTCACCCTCATAGCGGACATTCTGCCGTGAAATGCCGATGGGTTGACGCGGGCCAGGCCAGTACGATGACGGCCGTGCGCCCCTGGGATGCGTTCACCTCGGCAGAGGCGGAGGTCCGCGCGATGGTCGCTGACCCGCGCTGGACTGGCCTTTCCGTGCCCGACCGCGCGCACGTCCTGGCCGCCAGGATCCTGGTCACGCACGACGGCGACCGCTGGCTCTACGGCGCGCACGCGCGCTGGCACCTCCACGACCCCGGCGACGGCCGCTGGCATCCCGCGCCCCCGCCGAGGGGCGAGCGGGCGCGGAGGGTGGAGCACGCCGCCGCGGCCCTTCCCGGCCACGTGGTGCCGACGGGCCCCGACTTCGCCGCCGAGCCGGGCTCGACCCAGGCGTTCATCGGCCCCGACGTGCCCGCGAGGGTGACCGAGCAGATCAGGACGATGGTCCGCGAGGCCGGGCGCAAGTCGGAGCTCGACCACCCGCTGACCGCCTTCGGGGAGATCTTCGCCTCCGACGTGCCGAGCACGGTCGCCGCCGTCTGGGGGACGATCATGTGGTGCGCGTACGCGCCGGCCTTCGACGGCAACGAGCGGCTGATCACGATCTTCGGCGAGTACCTGCGCCGCTCGCTGCCCGGCGACGAATGGGTGCGCTGGCTGCCCGCGCCGCCGCTGCTCGACCTCGTCACGCTCGTGGCGGAACGGGTCCGCGCGGGCCGTTCGCGGGCGGCGCTCCGGCTGGCGGCGCTGATCGCGGACACCGCCCAGGTCCTGCTGTCCGACATCCGTTTCAGGCCGCGCGCGCTGGCGCTGCTCACGATGGTCGAGCCCGTGCTGCGGCGTCCTGGCCGCGACGACGCCGCGGCCCATGAGGGCGACGACGCCGTACGCCTGGCCTGGCTGGCGCGTTGCCCGGCGCGGCTGGCCCTCGCCGTGCTGCCGGAGACCGACCGCGACGCGCACTTCGCGCACTCGGTCTACGACCTGGTCGAGGCGCTGGGCTTCGTGGACGACGCGCCGCGGGCCGCCGCCACTTACCTGGCCGACCTGTCGGACTCCAGGGGGCTGCTGCCCGCGCGGCTGAACCACCGGCTGAGGCGGGCCTACGAGGAGCTGGCGCACGCGGGGCTCACGGGCACCTCGGCGGCCGAGCGCACCGAGCCGGAGGGCTTTCCCGTACGTCCCGGCGGTGTGGAGGTCCGGCCGGCGGAGGTCGTGACGCCGCCCGACCGGGAGAGCAAGGCGGCGGTGCTGGGGGCCGCGTACGCGACGTGCCTGGCGTGGGGCGGGCTGACCGGGGCCAAGGTGCCGCAGCACGGGCTCGCCGGGCAGAGCGCCCTCGTACGCGAGCTGATCCACGAACGCGACGACCACCACATCGGTCACACGTAACGCACTATTACCGCTATTTCACCCTTACTCCTCCTATATCGTTCTAACACTTCAGCGAACAGGCATTTCGCTGAATTGTGATCTCGGATTCGGGAAATGACCCTGTGGGGGCCCCGAGGCGCCGAAAGGAATGACTCCGATGGGCCATGTCGCCGGAAGGGCCCTCGCCGTAACCTCGTAGAGGGTGTGGGCTGCGGAAGGAAGGACGACGCGGTGGGGCACGATGACCTGGACTCTCGGGTCCACGACCGTGTCGCGTTGGACGAGATTGCGCTCTACGCCGAGGTGCTCACGGCCGTGGCTGTCAGCGAGCGGCGGCTGACCTTGGACGAACTCGACGACGCGCTCGGATTGCGGACTTCGGCGAGTCGCTGAAGACCATCGATAATGACCTAGTCCCGGGCTCCGATGGGGTCCGGGACAGTGGTTCCCGGGGCAGTAGATAACTAGTCACCCTCTCCTCCAAAGGGAGGAGAGACGCCCCTTAAGAACGCACGAGGCGCGCGATGGCCGCGGACGCCTCCTTCACCTTCGCGTCGGCCTCGGGCCCGCCGGTGTTGATCGCGTCGGCCACGCAGTGGGAGATGTGCTCCTCCAGCAGCCCGAGCGCCACGGCCTGGAGGGCCCTGGTGGCCGCGGAGACCTGGGTGAGCACGTCGATGCAGTAGGCATCATCGTCGACCATGCGCTGCAGGCCCCGGATCTGGCCCTCGATTCGCCGGAGGCGCGTGAGATATGCCTGTTTGTCTCCGCTGTACCCATGCATGCTTCTACGGTACCCGTAACCCCTATGGGCTAGTGGAGATCTGAGATCAGCTTCTCCCACTGCTCGGCCACTTCCTCGGCCGAGTGGCGTACGGCGGTGTCCAAGGCGCCCGCCGCGAGCGAGCGCCGCCGGCGCTCGTCGTCGATGAGCGCGAGCAGCGCGCCCGCGAACAGCTGCGCCTCGCTCTCGCTCTCGGGCACCAGCACCCCGTTGTAGCCCGTCGCCACGAACTCCCTCGGCCCCCGCGCGCCGTCGAAGGCCACCACCGGGACCCCGCATCCCATGGCCTCCAGCACCGTCATGCCCAGGTCCTCGCTGCGGGAGGGGTTGGCCACGATCGACGCCTTGGCGAACTCGCCGGCGAGGTCGGGGGTCGTGCCCATGAAGTAGACGTGGTTGTGCAGGTCGAGCTCGCGCACCAGCGACCGCAGCCGCCGCTCCTCGGGCCCCCCGCCGTAGAGCCGCAGCCGCCAGTCGGGCCGCTTGTCCGCCACGATCGCGAACGCCCTGATCAACCGGTCGTACGCCTTGACCGGCACCCACCGGCCCCCGGCCGCGACGATCCTGTTGTCCATCCGCGAACGCGGCCAGGGCCCGCCCGGCAGCGCGTCCGGCACGGAGTGCACCACGGGCCCGTCGCCGAGCAGTCTCGCCCAGTCCTCCTGGGCCGACTCCGTGGCCGTCACGACGGCGTCGAGGCGCGGGTAGAGCCGCTTCACCGGCCCCGGCACGGCCGGCCGCCCCCACTCCCTGGCGATCTTGAGGGTTTCACGTGGAGCATGCCGGGCCGCCTGTACGCCGATGCCCGGCCTGGTCGTGATCAGCACGTCGGCCTTGAGCCCGCGCAACATCCGCCAGAGCGCCACCTCCGTGCGCACCTGACCGCGCGGCAGCAGGTGGCGTACGCCGGGCCTGGCGTCGACCACGCTGCGCATGGCGACCTTGGGCCCGACCGGGAAGAACGGCTTCTCCTTCTGCCGCCTGACGCTGACGACCTCGACCTCGTGCCGCTCCGACAGGGCGGTGGCCAGGTTGAGCGTGGCGCGTACGTCGCCGCGCATGCCGTACGCGGAGGCGAGGACCAGGCTGACCTTCATCCGCCCACCTCGATCCGCAGCTCGTCGTCGGCCGTGTAACAGGGCCTGACGGGCACCCCGTCGATCTCGGCCGACGGATAGTGCAATCGTCTGCGTTTGCCGTCGACGTCGTCGAGCCAGGCGCCGAGCCGCAGCGGCGTGGGCACGCCCTCGACCTCCAGGGCGGGCGCCCAGGTGCCGGCCGTGTCGGGATCGGCCGCGACCACGTCGACCAGCGACACGGCCGCGTGGAAGCGCACACCCTGCACGGCGGCCGTGGACGACACCCGTTCCCCCGTCTGCCTGCGGTCGAGGGTCAGCGCGGCCTCGTGGCGGGAGTCGTCGTCCTCCAGCCCGGTGTAGGCCAGCAGCCCGGTCACCTCGAACCGTCCCTCCCTGAACCAGATCGCCCGCACCTCGGCCACCGGCGCGGCGTCGGCTATCTTCAGGGCCAGAAATCCGTTACGCGTCCGGTACGACCGGTAGGCCAGCGTCCGGCGGCACAGCGCGTACGCGTCGAGGTGGTCGAGCGAGAACCCGGGATCGACGCTGCGCAGCCTGTTGCGCCGGCCGTCGTGCCGCAGGTAGGCGTCCCAGCGGCCGGCGGTCAGCTCCAGCGGCGCCAGCGAGACGGCGAGCGTGGCCTCCCGTGTCCTGCTTCCCGTCCTGCCCAGGCGCACGTCACGCTCGACTCCCGTGGCACGGTGGCGCAGGACCAGCTCGGTGCCGTCCTCCAGGGGATCGTCGATGGCGAGTCGCAGGGAGAGCACGTCGGCCAGGGTGACTTCGGCGTCCGTGACAACGACGCGCATCACGAGCCCCCTCCCCGTCGAATAAGGCCATGCGACGTTGAGGTTACCGTGATTTTCCCGTTATGTGGATGGCAGATTTCCTGCACCCGGGCCCCTTGACGTGCGGAACTCCTCTACAGCGCCTGTAGAGGAGTCCGACTTTTCGTGGTCAGGAAGCGCCCTTGACCGATTTGATCAAGAGCTGGGCGACGTCCACGACTTCCAGTGACTCCTTCGCCTCGCCGCTGTTCTTCTTCTCGTTGATGGCGTCGCCGAGCATCACCATGCAGAACGGGCAGGCGGTCGAGACGGTGTCGGGGTTGGTGGTCAGTGCCTCGTCGACGCGCTCGGTGTTGATGCGCTTGCCGATGCGCTCCTCCATCCACATGCGCGCGCCGCCCGCGCCGCAGCAGAAGCCGCGGTCCTTGTGCCGGTGCATCTCCTGGGTCTGTACGCCGGGCACCTTCGACATGATGTCGCGGGGCTGGGAGTAGACCTTGTTGTGGCGGCCGAGGAAGCACGGGTCGTGGTAGGTGATCTTCTCCTCGATCGGCGTGACCGGGGTGAGCAGGCCCTCGTCCACCAGCTTCGACAGCAGCTGCGTGTGGTGGACGACCTCGTACGTGCCGCCGAGCTGCGGATACTCGTTGGCCAGCGTGTTGAAGCAGTGGGGACAGGTCGCGACGATCTTCTTGACGCCGGCCTCGTTGAGCGTCTCGATGTTCTGCTGGGCGAGCATGTTGAACAGGTACTCCATGCCCAGGCGGCGGGCCGGGTCACCGGTGCACGCCTCCATCGGGCCGAGCACGGCGAACTTCACGCCCGCGATGTGCAGCAGCTCGGCGACCGCCTTGGTGGTCTTCTTGGCGCGGTCCTCCAGGGCGCCCGCGCAACCCACCCAGAACAGGTACTCGGTGTCCTCGGGCATCTTCTCGTCGATCAGCTCGACCTCGAAGTCGAGCTCCTCGATCCAGTCGGCCCGCTTCATCTCGGACATGCCCCACGGGTTGCCCTTGTTCTCCAGGTTCTTCACCATCACCCCCGCCTCGGACGGGAACGACGACTCCACCATGACCTGGTAGCGGCGCATGTCGAGGATGTGGTCGATGTGCTCGATGTCCACCGGGCACTGCTCGACGCAGGCGCCGCAGTTGGTGCAGGACCAGAGCACGTCGGGGTGGATGACGCCGTCCTCGCCGACGAGCGGCTTCTCCAGCAGGGCGAGCACGTCGGTGTCGGCGTGCTCGGTGCTCGCCGCCATCAGGTAGGGGGCCACCTTGAACGCGTGGTCGCGCTGGTCGAGGATGAGCATCTTCGGCGAGAGCGGCTTGTCGGTGTTCCAGGCCGGGCACTGCGACTGGCAGCGGCCGCACTCGGTGCAGGAGTAGAAGTCGAGGAAGCCCTTCCAGGTGGTGTCGCCGATCTTGCCGCGGCCCAGGCGCTCGGGGTCGAGGTCCTCGTCCTCGAAGTCGACGACCTTGCCGTCGACCCGCATCTCGGGCGCGGCGCCGAGGCCGTCGGGACGGCGGGAGAACAGCACGTTGAGCGGCGCGGTGAAGATGTGCAGGTGCTTGGAGTTCACCACGATGACCAGGAACACCAGCATGAAGCCGATGTGCAGGATCAGCGCGATCTCCTCCAGCAGCGGGCTCGCCGGGAGCACGTCGCCGAGGGCGAGCGAGGCGAACGCGCCCGAGGAGTAGGGGAAGTTGCCGTTGGCCGCCGAGGCGCCGCGGGCGAGGAACAACGTCCAGATGATGTTGAAGATCATGAACAGGACGAGCCACGCGCCGCCGAGGTGCGAGCCGGAGAAGCGCGACTTGCGGCCCAGCGTCTTCGGCGAGTTCTTCATCCGGATGACGGCGAAGGCGACCAGGCCGAGCAGACACGCGACCGCGATGAAGTCCTGGAGGAAGCCGAGCACGCCCCAGGTGCCGATGAGCGGGATGTGGAAGTCGGGCTCACCGGTGATCGCGCCCTGGATGATGGCGCCGTACGCCTCGATGTAGACGGTCAGCAGGATGAAGAACGCCCACATGACGAAGAAGTGGGCGGTGCCGGAGGGGGTCCACTTCAGCAGCTTCTTCTGGCCGAACACCTCGACGAGCTGGGCCTTGAGCTCGTCGGCCGCGTGCTCCTTGGCGTACGCGACCCGTTCGGGCGCGGGTGGCCCCGAGGTCGCCAGCTTGTACAGGAACCCCACCCTGCGGCCGGCGACGGCCACCGCCGCGACGGTCATGACCAGCCCGATGATCGCTACCCAGAGCACGGGGTCCTCCCACAGACGACGATGGCTGCCAGCATACGGACACGTGTTTCCAGGAATCTTACCGGCCAGTAACTTCCTGGTACGACACCCATACCCTAAGGTCAGTGCCCTGTCCAGAACAATGCTCTACGCCGTGAAGTACCTCTGGACGGTCGGGGCGAGCAGCTCGACCAGCTCTTCCGGGTCGGCGCTCGCCATGGGTTCCAGCTTGATCACGTAGCGGGCCATGATGACGCCGTACATCTGGCCGAAGGCCGCCTCGATGCGCAGATGCGGCACGCCGAGCCGGTCGGCGACCTGGAAGAGCAGGGCGTTCGAGATGAACTCGCGGAACATCGCGGCGGCCCGCTCGTTCGTCAGCGCGGAGCGCATCAGCGCGAGCATCGGCTCGCGCGTCTCGGGCGTGGCTGTCACCTGGAGGAGCATCCGCACCAGCCGCTCGCCGATCTCCTCGCGCGGGCCGTCCAGCAACGCCGGGATGACCGTGTCGGGGGTGATCGGCAGTTGCATCGCGGCCGCGAACATGCCCTCCTTGGTCTCGAAGTAGTGGTGCACCAGCGCCGGGTCGACCTGGGCCTCGCGCGCGATGCCGCGCACCGTGGCCTTGTCGAAGCCCTTCTCCGCGAAGACGCGCCGCGCCGCCGCCAGGATCTCCCCGCGCGTGTCGGCCGACCCGGGCCTGCGCCCCGGCCGCCGTCTCACCGTGCTCACGTGGCGCCCCCGGTCACCGGCCGACCGCCAGGTAGACCCGCATCGGGACCGACAGGACGCCCTCGGGGAACGCCTTCCTGAGCTCCACCCGCTGCCGCTCGACCAGCTCGTCGGCCGCCTCCTGCGACAACGCCGCCATGTACGAGTGGGACCGCAGGTCGAGCAGGAAGTCTTCCAGGCCGACCAGCCTGGTCCACGGGATCCAGCGCTCCTCGATCACCTCGAACGCCGAGGCGATCGGCGGCACCGACCACTCCTCCACCGCCGGCCCCCAGTACGTGGGCACCGCCTCGGCCAGCCGCGCCTCATAGGCGGCCAGCCACTCGGCCTGGGCGGCGTGGTTGAGGTTCCAGCAGCCCACGATCGCGCCCTCGGGACGCAGCACCCGCCTGGCCTCGGCGATCGAGACGACGGGATCGAGCCAGTGCCACGACTGGGCGTACGTCACCAGATCGGCCACCCCGTCGGCCACCGGCAACGCGTTGCCGTCGGCCAGCACCGCGGCCACGGCCGGAGCCTCGTCGCCGGCGCGGGCCACCAGGCGGGCCAGCATCTCCGTGCCCGGGTCGACCGCGATCACCTGGGACCCGCGCGCCCTGAGCGCGTGCGTCAGGATGCCCGTGCCCGCGCCCACGTCGACCGTGGTGGCGCCGTCGAGCTCGACCCCGGACACCTCGGTCAGCGCGCGGTACATCTCGTCGGGATAGGCGGGCCTGCCCGCGTCGTAGGCGTCGGCCACGCTGTCGAAGACCCGGGCCAAGTCTCTCATCGGCCCCACGTTCATGTGGACGCCGCCAGGTGCAGCCGCGCGAAGGCCAGGCCCTCCGCCAGGTCGTCGATCCGCTCGGTGCGGCTGGACGCCTTGCGGGTGTTGATCTCCAGGACGACCAGGCCGCCGTAGCCCGAGCTCGCCAGGCGCTCCAGCATCTGGGCGCACGGCTGGTTGCCCCGGCCGGGGACCAGGTGCTCGTCCTTGTTCGTCACGCCCATGCCGTCGGCGAGGTGCAGGTGGGCGAGCCGGTCGCCCAGCTTGGTCGCCATCTCCATGGCGTCGGAGCCCGACACCGCGGTGTGCGACAGGTCCAGCGTGACCTGGGGGAAGTCGTAGTCGATCGGGTTCCAGTCGGGTGAGTAGGGGACGACGTCGTTGCCCCTGGCGCGCAGCGGGAACATGTTCTCGACCGCGAACGTCACGTCGGTCTCGTCGCGCATGCGGGCGAGGCCGTTCTCGAAGTCGCGGGCGTAGTCGCGCTGCCAGCGGAACGGCGGGTGCACCACGACGGCCGAGGCGCCGAGGCGCTCAGCCGCCTTCTGCGCCCTGACCAGCTTGGCCCAGGGATCCCTCCCCCATACGCGCTGCGTCACGAGCAGGCAGGGCGCGTGGATCGCGAGGACGGGCACCTGATAATGATCCGACAGTCGTTCGATCACGTCGATGTCCTGGCTCACCGGATCGGCGCCGACCATGATCTCGACACCGTCGTAGCCCAGGCGCGCGGCCAGCTCGAACGCGTCGGGAGTGCGTTCTGGATATACCGAGGCGGTGGACAATGCGATCTTCGCATTGGGCACGCGGATGACATCAGCCACGTTGCCAGCCTAAGCCGGAGAAGGCCCTCTGGCGCGAGAGCCCCTCCAGATCCCCCTAATGTGGGCCCATGCCACGGATAGCCAGAGGCGCGATCCCGAGCCCGAACATCTGGAACGCTCCCCAGGTCTACGAGCTGGAGAACCGCGCCGTCGATCCCGAGGGCGCGGCCGACGCGGCGATGCGCGAGCTGCGGCCGTGGGCCGGCGCGACCGTCCTGGACATCGGCTGCGGCACCGGCTTCCACCTGCCCGCCCTGGCCGCCGACGCGGCGCGCGTGATCGGCGTCGAGCCGCAC
>JABFVJ010000466.1 GCA_013362835.1 Nonomuraea sp.
GGCAGGATCGGCGGGCCGGCCCTGCTGCGCGCGTGCGCCGCCCGCGGTGTGTCGCTGCCCGGCCTCGACGCGCTGGTCGCGGCCGCCCAGGACCGGGTGCCCGCGGTGTGCGAGGTCATCGTCTCGGCGGCGGCCGACCTGGGCCGGGTGGTGGCCGGCACGGTCACCCAGCTCGACCCGGCGCTGATCGTGATGGGCGGCGAGCTCGCCGGCCTCGGCAGCCTGGTGCTCGACCCGATCCGCGACGCGATCGCCCGGCTGGCGCTGCCGCGCTCGCCCCGCGAGATCACCGTGACCCAGGCGGATCTCGGGGTGAACGCCTCGGCCATGGGCGCGATCGCCCTGCTCGTCTCCGAGGAGCCCTCGATCCCGGCCCACCTCCGCCCGCCGGTTCCCTGATTTATCCCAAGCCTTTACAAATACCTCGCTGAGGATCGTACGACGATGAAGATCTCCGAACCATGACCGCCGTGACCGTGACCGACTCTCCCCCGGCCCGCCGGCGCCGCCTCCCACGTCCCCGACGCACGCTCGTGCTCAACGTCACCGCCCTCGTCGCGGGCCTCGGCGCGTGGACCGGGCTCTCGCTGGCCGGCGTGCAGGGCATGTCCAGCCCCGCCGACGTGGCGGCCCGCGCCGTCGAGCTCGTCTCCGACGGCACCCTTCCCGCCGACCTCCTCGCCAGCCTGCGCCGGGTGTTCACCGGCTTCGCGCTGGGCACCGCCCTCGCCGTCCCGATCGGCTTCCTCATGGGCTGGTACGCCACCGCCCGCGCCCTGATCGAGCCGTACGTGCAGTTCTTCCGTACGATCCCGCCGCTGGCGATCATCCCGCTGGCCATCGTGCTGATGGGCATCGGGGAGACGCCGAAGGTGTTCGTCATCTTCCTGGCGGCGTTCCTGTCCAGCGTGGTCTCCACCTTCCAGGGCGTCCTGGACGTGGACAGGACCCTGATCAACGCGGCCCGCGTGCTGGGCGCCCCCGACCGGACCATCTTCCTGCGGGTGATCGTCCCGGCGTCGACGCCGTTCATCATCGTCGGCATGCGGATCGGGCTCGGCGCGGCCTGGGGAACGCTGGTGGCGGCCGAGCTCATCGCCGCCCAGGAAGGGCTGGGCTACCGCATGCAGCAGGCCCAGCTCTACTACGACCTGCCCACGATCTTCGTCGGGCTGATCAGCATCGGCGTGCTCGGCCTGGTCATGGACCGGCTGCTGCTGCTCGCCGAACGCCGCCTCACCGGATGGCAGGAGCGCCGATGACCCCCAAGATCTCCTTCGCCGGCGTCTCGAAGACGTTCCCGCTCAAGGACACCGAGTTCCTCGCCCTCGACCGGGTCGACCTCGACATCGCCGACCGCGAGTTCGTCACCGTCGTGGGCCCGTCGGGATGCGGCAAGAGCACGCTGATGAGCATGGCCGCGGGCCTGACCGAGCCGGGGCAGGGCGACATCCTCCTCGACGGCGGCCCCGTGACCGGCCCCGGCCCCGACCGCGGCGTGATCTTCCAGCAGTACGCGCTGTTCCCCTGGCTGACCGTCCGCAAGAACGTCGAGTTCGGGCTCTCGCTCCAGCCGATCCCCGCCGAGGAGCGCCACCGGCGCGCCCAGCACGCCATCGACCTGGTGGGACTGACCGACTTCGCCGACGCGCTGCCCAAGACGTTGTCGGGCGGCATGAAGCAGCGCTGCGCCATCGCCCGCGCGTACGCGGTGGGCCCCCAGGTGCTGCTCATGGACGAGCCGTTCGGCGCGCTCGACGCGCTCACCCGCGTGCAGCTGCAGGACCAGCTCCTCGACACGTGGAGCAGGGAGCGGCGCACGGTCATGTTCATCACCCACGACGTGGACGAGGCCGTCTACCTCGCGAACCGGGTCGTCGTCATGGCCGCGCGGCCGGGGCGCGTCCACCGGGTCATCGACGTGGATCTGCCGTACCCGCGTACCGAGGAGATCCGGCTCTCACCGGAGTTCGCCAGGATCAGGAACGAGGTGTGGCACTCCGTCTACCACCAGGATCAGTGAGGGCTCTCCGTCGAGGACGGGGGTTCCTCGCCGGACCTGCCCTCCAGCGGGACGCCGCGCAGGCTGAGCAGGAACAGCAGGGCGCATCCGCCGGTCAGCGCGAGGTCGGCGACGTTGCCGACGAACAGGCCGCCGTAGTCGATGAAGTCCACCACATGCCCCTGGGCGAAGGCGGGCGGGCGGAAGAGGCGGTCGAGCAGGTGCGTGGTGGCTCCGCCGAGCAGCGCGCCCAGGACGACGGCCCAGGCCGTCGAGCGCAGCCGGCGCGCGGTGTACAGGATGCCGGCGACCGCGGCCGCCGCCGCCAGGGTGAACACCCAGGTCATCCCCTCGCCCATGGAGAACGCGGCGCCGGGGTTGAGCAGCAGCCGCAGCCGCAGCAGCTTCGGGATGACCGTGATGACCGAACCGTCGGACAGCGTCGAGGTCGCCCAGAGCTTGGACCCCTGGTCCACGAGGAGAATCACCGCGGCCGGCACGAGCATCCACGCGAAGGGCCGCGCCCCCTGTCTCC
>JABFVJ010000263.1 GCA_013362835.1 Nonomuraea sp.
TTCTGCATGCCGCCGGGCACGTGAACACGGCCGACCCGATCGAGTTCGTCGTGGCCGCGCTCGGACCGGGGGCCGCCGCCGTCGCCGGCCGCCGCGGCACCGGGCTGATCTCCTTCGGCCTGCTGGACCCGGCCGCCTGGCGCGCACTGCACGACGCCCGCCGCCACGCCGCTCACGGCGCACCCCACGCCCGTACGGACTCCTACGTGGTCACTGTGGTGCACGTACTCGACGAGGACGAGGACCCCGTCGGCGATGCGGCCCGTGATGCGACCGGCCACCTCGTCCTGTCGTTGCTGGCCTTCGCCGCCGACACCGCCGCCGACGCACGCGCCTTCGCCGGGCGACTCGCCCCCGAGGAACTTGGGGCGGTGCGGCGGCTCCTGGACCGGCGCGGCACCACCGCCACCGCACCTGACCGGCACACCAAGCTCTACCCCGGCTACCTCGGACGCATCGCGCCGGAGGACCGGGACCTGATCCTGCCCTCGCTGATGAACACCCTGGCCCTGGTCGGGACCCGTGACGATCTCCGCGCCCGCATCGCCGGCCTGGAGCAGGCCGGCGTCGACGAGTTGCTCATCCAGCCGGTGATCGACCCACCCACCGAGATGGCCCGGCTCGCGAACCTCCTCACCTGAAACGCGCACGATCGGAAGCCCTCACCTCCGGGCCGCCCCCGCGGGTCATCACGGGCGGCGGCGCGGCTCACGCCCGAGGCGGCTTCCCCCACGGTGGTGGCGCGTCCTTCAGAGGGGCCCTCCATTTGAAGGTCGCCCGTGGTCCGGCGCTTCGAGGTGGCCTTTCGCTGAGGGGCTTGGAGGGGGTATGGGAGGATTTGGTATGCCTCTTGATGGTCATTTGCTGGCCCTGTTCACCGTTACCACCATCGTCGCGATGATCATGCCTGGGCCCGACATGCTGTTCGTTCTCGGGTGTGGGATGCGTGGCGGGGCGCGGGCCGGGTTGCTGGCGACGGCGGGGGTGGCGACCAGCGAGGCGGTGCACGTCGCGGTGGCCGCCGCCGGGCTGGCCGCGTTGTTCGCCGCCGTGCCGGTGGCCTTCACCGTCGTACGGGTCGCCGGCGCCGCCTACCTGATCTACCTGGGCGTCCGGATGCTGCGCAACCGCAAGGGTGGGCTGAGCGAGATGCCCGAGATGGGCGGAGGCATGTCGGGACGCCGGGCCTACCTCAGCGGCCTGTTGACGAACTTGCTCAATCCCAAGATGGTCACCTTCACGATCGCCTTCCTTCCGCAGTTCATCAACCCGGCGCTGGGCCAGGTGTGGCTGCAGTTCGCCGTTCTCGGCGCCATCCTGATCGCGCTGGAGTTCGTGGTGGACGGGGCGGTGGGCGTGCTGGCCGGGCGGATCGGCGGGTGGCTGCGCCGCAAGGCGGCGGCCCGCCGCCGGGTGGAAGTGGCGACGGGCGGCCTCTTCATCGGGCTCGGCCTGAAACTGGCCGTCGATCAGTGAGCCCGCCGAGGGTCAGCCGGTGAAGCCGATGTCCTCGTAGCGGAGGTCGTAGAACCCGCGGGCGCCGACGTTGGCCAGGCTCTGCTTGGCCGCCACCAGCTGCGGACGCTGGTACAGCGGCAGGACGTTGACCAGCTTCCAGATCAGGCCGTCGGCCACGTTCGTCTGGTTGCGGGCCCCCGCCGGGTCGAGGTTCTGGGACGCCTTGTCCATGGCCTGGTCGATCTCGGCCGACCCGGTACGCCCGAAGTTGGCGTTCCAGTTCTTCCCGTTCGCCGAATTCGCGTAAATCCCATAGCTGCTCGAAATCGGAAAAGGCGTCCCGATGTAGGCAAAGGGCGTTATGTCGAAGTTGCCGGGAATGACGTACTTGGTGAAGAAGTCGTCGCTCGGGACCGCCTTGATCGTGAGCTTCACCCCTATCTGAGCCAGCATGTTCTGGGCCAGCTCACCCTCCGACTTGCTGATCTGCACCCCCGACGGTACGACGAACCGCAGGTCCAGCGGCCGCCCGTTCTTCTGCCGTACGGCTCCGTTGAGCTTCCACCCGGCGGTCTCCAGCAACTGCTTGGCCCGCTCGGGGTTGTAAACGCCGAGATTTCCGGCGTTGTCCAGGTATCCCTCCTGGGTGTTCATGAAGAAGTGGTTGTTCAGCAGCGCGATCGGCCAGTTCAAACCCTGCAGATCGGACTGCGCGATGGCCTGCCGGTTGATGCCGAGCTGGACGGCCTGCCGCACGTTCACGTCCTTCAGCAGCTCGCTCGACCCGTTGAAGGTGAAATGCCGGAAGTCGGGCCCGGCGGCCTGGCGGACCTGCGCCCCCTGCGTGCCCCTGGCCCGCGCGTAGTCGGGCGCCGACGGCCCGACGTCGATGAGGTCGAGCTCCCCGTTGCTGAACGCCCCGATCAGCGAGTCCTGCTCCGACGCCCGGTAGATGATCTGGTCGAGCTTGGCCCGGTTCCCCCACCAGGCGTCGTCGCGGACGATCGTGATCGTCTTGGCCGTCTGGTCGAACCCCTTGAACTTGAACGGCCCGGCCGTCACCGGGATCTTGTTCAGCCAGTCGTTGTTGAAGGCCTGCGGCGACTTGTTGGTGGAGGCCGGCAGCAGCGGGCCGAACAACGACTGCCAGTCGCCGAACGGCTTGGCGAAGGTGACCTTCACCTCGTAGTCGTCCTTGCCGCGCGCCACCTTCTCGATGTCCTGGTAGCCGGTGGAGGAGACGATGTGGAAGTCGGGGTCGCGGCCGTTCAGCGCCTGCCACTGCGCCTGGTAGTCGGCCCACGTGATCGGCTGCCCGTTAGACCATTTGGCCTTGGGGTTCAGGGTGTAGGTGACGACCTGCTTGGGGCTCTCGTCGGTGACCTTGGCGTCGAGCACGTAGTCGCGGTCGACCGTGATCTCCGCCTTCTCGTCGGACACGAACGGCGTGGGCAGCAGCGCGTTGCTGATCACGGCGGCCATCGCCAGGTTGCCGTCGACGTGGTTCCTGTTCCACTGGGTGGGGAACTCGTTGATGCCCCAGCGCAACGTCCCGCCGTCCTTGACCTTGTCGCGCGGCTGCGGGTTGATGTCGAAGGCCCTGATGGACGGACGCGCGCCCTCGGCGCCGCTCCCCGAGCCGTCCCCCGAACCCCCACCGCCACAGCTCACCAGGAACAGCGAGCCGGTCACGGCGACGGCCACGACAAGACGTGCAGCTTTCATCGAACGGATTCCTCCTGGTCTATACGACGTCGAGCCTCTCGGCGTAATGACAGGCCGCGCCCTGGTCGCCGTCCACCGGCAGCACCTCGGGCTCGACGCCCACGCAGAGCTTGCGCTCCTCGTCGCTGAGCACCGAGCGGAACTTCGGGCACCGGGTGCGGAAGCGGCACCCCGACGGCGGGTCGGCCGGGCTGGGCAGGTCGCCTTCGAGCAGGATGCGCTCCCGCTGGCGCTCCCGCGCCGGGTCGGGCAGCGGGATCGCCGACAGCAGAGCCTGCGTGTACGGATGCGCCGGTGCGTCGTACACGGCGTCGACCTGCCCGATCTCGGCGATCCTGCCCAGGTACATGACCGCCACCCGGTCGGCGATGTACCGCACCACGGCCAGGTCGTGCGCCACGAACAGGTACGACAGCCCGAGCCGCGACCGCAGCGAGCCGAGCAGGTTGATGATCCCCGCCTGGATCGACACGTCGAGCGCCGACACCGGCTCGTCCAGCACCAGCAGCTTGGGCTCCAGCGCGAGCGCCCTGGCGATGCCGATGCGCTGCCGCTGCCCGCCCGAGAAGTCCTGCGGATAGCGGGCGGCATGGGTGGAGTCGAGGCCGACCAGCGTGAGCAGCTCGCCGACGCGCCGACCCGGCCGGCGCTCCCCGTGGGTGCGCAACGGCTCGGCCAGGATGTCGTAGACGGTCATGCGCGGGTCGAGCGAGGCCATCGGGTCCTGGAAGACGACCTGCATGTCGCGCCTGATCGCGGTGCGTTCGGCGGACGACAGGCGCGCGGTGTCGCGCCCGAGCACGACCACGCGCCCCTTCTGCGGCCTGACCAGCTCCAGGATCTGCGTCAGCGTCGTGGTCTTGCCGCTGCCCGACTCGCCGACCAGCCCCAGGGTCTCGCCCTCCCGGATGTCGAAGCCGATCCCGGCCACCGCGTGCACCGTGCCGACCCTGCGCTTGAACAGCGCCCCCTTGAGCAGCGGGAAGTCCTTGACCAGGCCGTCGACGGCCAGCACCGTGCGCTCGCCGCGGCGCGCGGGGGCGGCCGGTTCAGGGGCGGCGTGCCTGCCGGGGCCCTGGGGGCGTACCTCCTCCCAGCGGATGCACGCCGCCTGGTGACCGGCCGCCACCTCGAACAGCGGCGGCTCGGCCGTGTCGCAGTCGTCGATCTTCAGCGGGCAGCGCGGCGCGAAGGGGCAGCCCGGCGGCAGCGCCGCCAGGGAGGGCGGGTTGCCGACGATCGGCACGAGCGGCTGGCGTCCGTCGCGGTCCACCCGTGGGATCGAGGCCAGCAACCCCGCCGTGTACGGCATCCGCATCCGGTAGTAGATGTCGTCCACGTCGCCCACCTCGACCGGGCGGCCCGCGTACATCACCAGCACCCGGTCGGCGAACCCGGCGACCACGCCGAGATCGTGGGTGATCATGATGATCGCCGCGCCCGTCTCCCGCTGCGCCTTCTTCAGCACCTCCAGCACCTGCGCCTGGATGGTCACGTCGAGCGCGGTCGTGGGCTCGTCGCAGATGATCACGTCGGGATCGTTGGCGATGGCCATGGCGATCATCACGCGCTGCCGCATGCCGCCGGAGAACTCGTGCGGGAAGGCGAGCGCGCGCTCGCTCGGCGACGGGATGCCGACGAGCTCCAGCAGCTCGACGGCCTTGACGGCGGCGTTCTCCCTGCTGACCCGCTGGTGGATGCGTACGGCCTCGGCGATCTGGTCGCCGACCCGGTAGACGGGCGTGAGCGCCGACAGCGGGTCCTGGAACACCATCGACATGGTCTTGCCGCGGAAGCGGGTCAGCTCCCGCTCCGGGGCGCCGATCAGCTCCCTGCCGTGCAGCCGCACCGAGCCGGTGACCCGGGCGCCGGGCGGCAGCAGGCCCATGACCGCGGCCGAGGTGACCGACTTGCCCGAGCCCGACTCGCCCACGATGCCCAGCACCTCGCCGGGGCTCACGGTGTAGCTGACGCCGCGCACCGCGCGTACGTCGCCGAAGGACACGTGGAGGTCGCTCACCTCCAGCACCGGGCTCCTTGCCGGGCTCCTTGCCGGGCTCATCGCCGGGCCGCCGGGTCGAAGGCGTCGCGCAGCGCGTCGCCGATGAGGTTGACCGCGAGCACGGTGATCACCAGCAGGCCCGCCACGAACCAGAACGTCCACGGCGCGTAGACGGCCGTGCGCGAGCCGTCGGCGATCAGCGTGCCGAAGGAGACGTCGGGCGGCTGGATGCCGAACCCGAAGTAGGACAGCGAGGTCTCGGTGAGGATGGCCGCGCTGACGTTGAGCGTGGCGTCGACGATGAGCAGCGACGACAGGTTGGGGATCACGTGCCGGAAGATGATCCGCACCGGCGGCACGCCCATGAACCGGGCCGCCTGGATGTACTCGCGCTCCTTGAGCGAGATCGTCATCCCCCGGACGATCTTCGAGGTCACCATCCACAGGAACAGCGCCAGCATGATCACGAACAGCACCCACTGCCCGGCCCCGAACAGCGGCGACATGATCGCCAGGATGAGGAACGCGGGCAGCACGAGCAGCAGGTCGGTCACCCAGCTCAGCGCCCGGTCGGTCCAGCCCAGGAAATAGCCGGAGAACGCCCCCACGACCGCCGCCACGGCCGTCGAGACCAGGGCCGCCAGCAGGCCCACGACCAGCGACTTCTGCATGCCGCGCAGGGTCACCGCGTAGACGTCGGAGCCGGTCTGGAGCGTTCCGAACCAGTGTAGCGGCGAGGGCGGCTGCAGGAACGCCATGAAGTCCTTGTCGGTGTAGGTCCACCGGCTGAACAGCGGCCCCACGAAGGCCAGCAGGAACATCAGCGCCAGCACCGCGAACCCGATCACCCCCTGCGGCGAGCGGAAGAAGCGCCTGAACACCACGCGCAGCCGCGACGGCGCCCGCCCCACGTCGCCGGTCAGCTCCTCGGCCAGCTCCTCGTCGGAGAGCGTCATCACGCCCGCACCCTCGGGTCGAGCGCGGCGTGCAGCAGGTCGGAGGCGAGCGCGGCGCAGAGCACGGCCACGGCGGCGAGGAAGGAGATCGCCGCCACGGTGTTGACGTCGTTGGTGAAGATCGAGTTGATCAGCTGCTCGCCCAGCCCGTGCCAGCCGAAGATCTTCTCGGTGAACGTGGCCCCGGTCAGCAGGCTGCCGAACGTGAAGGCGAAGTAGGTGGCCACCGGGATCAGCGCGGTGCGCAGCGCGTGGCGGGTGAGCGCCTTGCGCCTGCTCAGCCCCTTGGCCCTGGCCGTACGGACGAAGTCGGCGCCGAGCACGTCGAGCATCATGTTGCGCTGGTAGCGGCTGAACACCGCGATCAGCCCGAGGGACAGCGAGATCGTCGGCAGCACCAGGTGTTGCAGCCGGTCGAGCGCGTAGCCCCAGAACCCGGTCTCCAGGCCGTCGCTGTACTCGCCGCTCACCAGGAGCACCTGGCGGCCGAAGACGTGGTCGTTGGCCCAGGCGCCGAGCAGGATCAGCATGTTGGCCAGCACCACGACGGGCACCGCGAGCACGATGAACGACAGCCCGGTCGAGAGCCGGTCGAACCACCCGTACTGCTTGACCGCCGCGTAGGCCCCGAGCAGCACGCCGAGCAGGCTCCCGAACAGCAGCCCCAGGATGACCAGCCGGAACGTGACGCCCATCCGCCGCTTGAGGTCCTCGTTGACCGGCGACCCTGTGACGGTCCTGCCGAAGTCGCCGTGGAGCACCCCGGAGGCCCACGTGGCGTATCGCTGCAGCAGCGGGGTCTTGTCGTTGAGGTTGAGCGCGGTGAGCTGCGCGTCGACGACCGCGGGCGGAGGTTTCGGGGTGCGGTCGGCGTAGTTGGACCGAGGGTCGAGCGCGCCGGCCGCCAGCAGGTACGCCAGGCTCGCGGCCACGGCGACCAGCACCACGTAGTTGAGCAGCCTGCGGGCCAGGAACCCCGCCATCGTCCCCCTCCCGGATGCGCACGATAGGTAGTCATACTGCTACAGGCAGCAGCATCGTGGCGCGCGGAAATGCCAAAGAGGGGTTAACGTCCGGAAAGTTCGTCTACGGCGGTGCGTACGTCGTCGCTGGTGATCGTCGTGAGGTCGGCCGCGCTGGCCGCCGCGCCGCCCGAGGCCAGGGCGGCGAGCCGCACGTCGCGGCGCATCGCGGCCCGCTCGAACAGCGACCTGGCGAAGCGGCCGTTGCCCAGGCCGTCGATCAGCCGCTCCTCGCACACCCAGCCGAACACCTCGTCGAGGTCGCGCAGGGCCTGCTCGTCGAAGGAGTCGCCGGCCTTCTCGGCCAGCAGCACGGCGATCTGCGACAGCTCCTGCGGCGAGTAGCTGGGGAAGGCCACGCGCTGGTTGAAGCGGCTGGCCAGGCCGGGGTTGGTGGCGAGGAAGGAGTCCATCTCGCGTGGGTAGCCGGCCAGCACGATGACGAGCCGGTCGCGGTCGTCCTCGGCCCGTTTGAGCAGGGTCTGCACGGCCTCGGAGCCGAACGCGTCGCCGCCCGCGTAGCCGGGGTTGACCAGGCTGTAGGCCTCGTCGATGAAGAGCACGCCGCCGAGCGCCCGGTCGACCAGCTCGTTGGTCTTGATCGCGGTCGCGCCGAGATGCTGGCCGACCAGGTCGGCCCGGTGGGCCTCGACGACGTCGGGCCTGGCCAGCAGGCCGAGCGCGGCGAAGATGCGGCCGAGCACCCGGGCCACCGTGGTCTTGCCGGTGCCGGGCGGCCCGGCGAAGACGAAGTGGCGCATCTGCGGCGGCGTGGGCAGCCCGCGCTCCTGCCGCATCCTGGCCACCTGGAGCTGGGCGGCGATGGCGTGCACGCGCCGCTTGACCGGCTCCAGGCCCGCCATCCTGTCGAGGTCGGCGAGCGCCTCCTCCAGGCTGGGGGTGGCGACGTAGCCGCGGAAGCGGGCGGTCAGCTCGTCGAACGCCTTGGTCACGTCGGGGGTCTTGGTGGTCACCAGGTCCTGGGTGGTCGGGGTGCCGCCCGCGCCCACCACCCGCACGTCCCTGGCCTGCGCGGCGGCCTCGACCAGGCTGCGGACGAACCTGGCGTTGCCCAGCTCGTCGACCAGGCCGCGGCGCTGGACGTCGTCGAACAGGCCGAGCAGGGCGCGCCTGGTGTCGGCGTCCATCGTGTCGCCCCTGCGCCGCTGGAGCAGCTCGGTGATCTCGGCCAGCTCGGCCGCGGAATAGCTGGGGAACCGCACCCGGGTCGCGAACCTGCTGGCCAGACCCGGGTTGCTGGACAGGAACGCGGCCATCTCCTGCTCGTAGCCGGCCAGGATGATGATCAGCCGCTCGCGGTCGTCCTCGGCCCGTTTGAGCAGGGTCTGCACGGCCTCGGCGCCGAACCTGTCGGGCTGGCCGTCGGAGGAGTTGATGAGGCTGTAGGCCTCGTCGACGAACAGCACGCCGCCGAGCGCCCGGTCGACCAGCTCGTTGGTCTTGATCGCGGTCGCGCCCAGGAACTCGCCCACCAGGTCGGCCCGCTGGGCCTCGACCACGTAGGGGGTCTCCAGCAGGCCGAACGCGTAGAAGATCTTGGCGAGGGCGCGGGCCACGCTGGTCTTGCCGGTGCCGGGCGGGCCGACGAACACGAAGTGCCTGGTGGGGCGCTCGGCGGTGTAGCCGGCCTCGGCGCGCAGGCGGGTGGCCTCGATGGAGGCGGCGATCGAGCGGACCTGCTCCTTGACCGGCGCGAGCCCGATCATGCCCTCCAGCTCGGCGAGCGCGTCCTCGACGGAGATCTGCGGGGGCGCGCCCGCCTTGTCGGCCTGCGGCTCCGGCCTGACCTCGCGGGCGCGTACGCGGACCTGCTGTTCCTCGACGGTCAGCTCGGCCTTGACCCGGCGCGCCTGCAGGAACCGGTAGACGAGCGCGACGGCGGCGGCGAGGCAGGCGGCCCAGAGCGCGACGGTCGCCGACACGAAGGAGAGCCCGGCGGCCAGCAGCCCGGCCGGCACGAGCGCCACCAGCGTGGTCAGCCACGGGGTGACCCAGCGGATCAGGTGGGCGGCGGCGGCCACGGGCAGGGCGAGCCCGACCATCACGTGGAGCGCCGTGGACCCCGGCGGGAAGAGCCCGGAGAACGCCGGCAGCGCCAGCACGACCCACCCGGCCACGACCAGCGCGGTCGCGGCGGCCCTCGGGAAGCGCATGGTCAGGGCCACGAAGCCGAGCGCCAGCAGCACGAGGGGGAACGTCTTCAGCAGATCCCAGCCGAGCGCCGCGCCGACCCCCATGGCGCCGATGAGCACAACGGCGTAAAGCACCCGGCGCACGGCCGGGGGGATCTGGAAATAACGCAGCCGCACCTGCTCGAACAGATCCCGCGCCGCGGCCCGCCCCGCGGTCTGGGCCCTGTCGGACTCACGCATCACGCCTCCCCGGTCCGCCCCTGGTTATACCGCACCGGACCGACGATTGGGCGGGCCTGACACGCTAGGTGGAGGTCACGAAAAGGGCGATCTGACGTCCGAGTTCGGTGCCGGCGTCCTCCTGGAGGAAGTGGCCGGCCCCGGCGATCACGGGGTGGGCCCGTCCGGCGGCACCGGCGATCGTCCTCATCATGATGGGCGCCATGCCGCCGGTGATCGGGTCCCCGTCGGAGAAGGCCACCAGGAAGGGCCGGTCGAGCGTCGTGAGGATCTGCCAGGCAGCGCGGTTGGCGGCCGCCGCCGGGTCGTCCGGCGTGATCGGCACGAGTCCTGGCATGGCGCGCGGCCCCGCCTTGTACGACTCGTCGGGGAACGGCGCGTCGTAGGCCGCCCGCACCTCGTCGCTGAGCCGCGTCGCGCATCCGGACTGGACGAACCTGGCGACGTCCAGCACGGGCGCGTTCACGACCGCGTCCTTGAAGCGGTGCCACACCTCGGGCATGGGAATGTCACCCGAGGGCAACCCCGTGTTGGCGGCCACGATCCTGGCCACCCGCTCGGGGTGCTCGGCGGCGAGCCGCAGCCCGATCAGCCCGCCCCAGTCCTGGCCGACGACGGTGACGCGGTCCAGCCCGAGCGCGTCGAACAGCAGCGCGCGGGTCCACTCGACGTGCCTGGCGTAGGTGTGCTCGGCCGGGTCGACCGGCTTGTCGGAGCGGCCGAAGCCGATGAGGTCGGGCGCGACCGCGCGCAGCCCGGCGGCGGCCAGCTCGCGCATGACGTGCCGGTAGAGGAAGGACCAGCTCGGCTCGCCGTGCAGCAGGACGACGGTCTCGCCGTCGGGCGGGCCCGCCTCGACGTACGCCATGCGCAGGCCGCCGGGCAGGTCGGCGTGGCGGGGCTCGTAGGGGAAGCCGGGCAGATCGGCGAAACGTTCTTCGGGGGTGCGCAGAGTCCGCATAGAACAAAACTCTAGTCACCGTCGCTGGTGCCGCCCCGGGAATTCGCCCACGAGCACTTCCTTGGGGGTGACGCGCAGGGTGCCGGAGCCGGGCAGGGCGATGCCGCGTACCTCGGCCCAGAACCGGCGCTGCGACGGGTCGGCCGCGAACACCGCGACCCGGGGGTCGGCCTCGATCGCCGCCCACGCCTCGCTCCCGGCGATCAGCCGGAGCTCGCCCGAGGAGGTGACCGACGCCGCCGCGCCCACGACCCTCGGGCCGAGGGGGTCGCCGTAGGACAGGACGACGCTTCTGGCGTAGGCGAAGGTCTGGCGTACCTCGGCGGTCAGCGTCACGGACGGCGCGCCGCCCATGGGCAGGTCGCACATGATCAGGGAGGCCCGCCACGGCCCCGGCGCGCCGCGCCACCACGCGCGCACGGCGCGGGCCGCGAACACCGCCATCGCCGCGCCCA
>JABFVJ010000385.1 GCA_013362835.1 Nonomuraea sp.
GCCGCGCTGCCGCTCCTGGCCGCCGCGACGCCGCGGCGCGCCGCCGCTCCTCCCCTGCTGGCCGCGGTGCTGGCCGTGGCGCTGGCGTGCTGGGGCGTGGCGGTCAACCGGTCCGGCCCGGACCAGCCGCGGGTCGCGCATCTGGCGTACGTGCTCGACTCGGGCAGGGGGACCTGGGTGAGCGCCGACGCCGCGCCGCACCCGTGGGCCGCCGCCCGCGTGCCCACGATGCCCGCCTCGTGGGAGGGACCCATGCCGTACGGGAGCAGGCCGGCCCGCACGGGACCGGCGCCCGCCGTCAAGGCGCCCGCGCCCGAGCTGACGATCCTGGACGAGCGGCGCGAAGGGGACCTGCTCGTGCTGCGGCTGCGGGCCCGCTCGCTGCGCGGGGCGTACCAGATCGGCCTGCACACCGACGCCGACGTGCGCGGCGGCACGATCGAGGCGCCGGGGCTGCCCCCGGTGCCGCTGCCCCGGCACGGCCGGTACACGGGGGCCTGGCCGTACGAGCTGCAGTTCTTCGCGCCGCCCGCCTCCGGGGTCGAGATCGAGCTGAGGGTGGGCGGCACCGCCCGGCCCCGGCTGGCGGTGACGGACCTGACGCTGGGGCTCGACGGGATCCCCGGTCACCTGCCGCGCCCCAAGGACGTGGACCTGGCGCCGTTCGACGGCGGCCTGCCCACCGACTCGGTCACCGTCGTCGGCACACCGGCCGGTGGGGCCTACGATGCGCGGCCCGGCGCGGGGCATACGATCAGCAGATGACCGAAAAGACCGAAACCGTGCCGGGATGGCTGGCACCCGAAGAGCTCGAATCGGTGCGCGGCCAGTTGCCGATCCTCTACATCGACGCCGTTCCGGTGCGGGTGGACGAGACCGGCTTGGTGACCCGCGTGGGCCTGCTGCTGCGGATCGCGGCCGACGGGACGGTCAGCCGGGCGCTGGTCTCAGGACGGGTGCTCCACCACGAGCGCGTACGTGACGCGCTGCTGCGCCATCTGGAGAAGGACCTCGGGCCCGTGGCCCTTCCCCGCATCCCCGTCTCGCCGCAGCCGTTCACCGTCGCGGAGTACTTCCCCACGCCGGGGGTGACGCCGTACCACGATCCGCGGCAGCACGCGGTGTCGCTGGCCTACATCGTGCCCGTCGCCGGTGACTGCAGGCCCCGGCAGGACGCGCTCGACCTGGTGTGGTTCACGCCGGAGGAGGCGTGCTCACCGGCCGTGCAGCAGGAGATGACCGGCGGGCAGGGAGTGCTGCTGAAGCAGGCGCTGGCCCACGTGGGCCGCCTGACCTAGGGACGGTCCGCTCCCCCGCGCACCCAGCGGTAGAGGGGGTCACCGGGGCAGTCGGTGTCGTAGCCGTCGCGGTGGCCCTTCACCTCGCGGCCCGCGTCGCCGTGCTCGCGCAGGTATTCGATGGCGTCGACGAGGGCGTTGAGCAGGTCGTCGTTGGGGTCGGTGAAGCCGGTGTTGCCGAGCAGCGCGAGCACGGCGTAGTGGTGGGAGTTGAGGCCGGGGCCGTTGGCGGCGGGCAGCACGTGGGGGCCGCGGCCCATGAACGTGCGCCGGTGCGGGCAGCAGACCATGTTGTAGCCGAGGTCGATGTAGGTCTCGCCGCGGCCTCCAGACATGTGCATGCGCTGGATGTCCCTGACGAGGTCGACGCAGCGGTCGTGGTTGTCCTCGTCCGGCAGGTCGGCGGGCACCTTCCCGCCGGTGTAGTGGATCTTGACGCCCCTGGTCGAGGCCAGGCGCGTGTAGCTGGTGCTCGGCTTCTTCGCGTGCCAGTCCGCACGGGTGATCAGGTGCATGTGGTGTCTCTCCTGGTAGGCAAAGGTCTCGCCACCAGAATGTCAACTCAAAGTATCCGTGTCATCACTTTTTGTTACCAGGATCACGTGCCGCGGGAGTGAGACTTCCATGTCAGCGTGAAGATGTGCGCCCGGCCGCCCGCCCGGAAGCGGGCGCGCAGGGTGAGCGTGCCGCCGTTTTCCGGGAGCGGGAAGCCGGCCTCGACGGCCGTGCCGGGGTCCACGCGGGCCACGCTCTCCGACTCGGCCCGATAGGGGGCGCGTACGCCCAGCCGCACCCTGTGCCAGGGCTCGGCCGAGCCGTTGTGCAGGGCCACCACGACCTGGTCGCCGCGCACCTCGGCCCGCAGCCCGTACGGCGTGCGCGGGTCGGCGCCGATCGACCGGTCGAGCAGGGCCAGCAGCTCGCCGGTCAGCTCGGGCCGCTCGGCGGCGAGGTCGTGGCGTTCGGAGGGGTCCTCGGCGAGGTCGTACAGCTCGATCCGGCCGTCCGGCCCGGCTCCGGCGATGTGCGGGGAGAACCTGACGGCCTTCCACCGGCCGCGCCGGATCGCCTGGATCTTGCGCGGCCGGTTCCAGACCAGGTGGTCGTGGGCGGGCGCGCCCGACCCGGTGAGCAGGCCGCGGAAGGAGCGGCCGTCCAGGTGGGCGGGCGCCGGGACCCCGGCGAGGTCGGCCAGCGTGGGCAGCACGTCCCAGGAGGCCACCGGCCGGTGGATCACGCGGTGGCGCAGGGCGGGCGACCAGGCGATGAGCGGCACGCGGATGCCGCCCTCGTACAGGTCGCGCTTGTCGCCGCGCAGGGGGCCGTTGGAGTCGAACAGCTCCGGGGTCACGCCCTTCTCGTGGTGCGGGCCGTTGTCGCTGGTGAACAGCACGAGCGTGGAGCCGGCCACACCCTCCTCGCGCAGGGTGCGGACCAGGGCGGCGACGTCGGAGTCCAGGCGGGTCACCTGCGCGGCGTGCCGCCGGTTGGCCCGGGTCCACGGCTCGTCCTCGTACGGGCCGGCGTCGCCGGGCACCACGCTCGGCGCGTGCGGCAGGTTGCTCGCGAAGTAGAGCAGGAAGGGGTCCTCGCCGCGGGTCCTGATGAAGTCGATCGCCCGTTCCCTGAACAGGTCGGGCGCGTACGACCGGCCGCCGAGGTGCACCTTCGTGCCGTTGTGCCACAGGTAGCGGGGATAGTACTGGTGGGCGTGCTTGTGGCCGATGTAGCCGAAGAACTCGCCGAACCCGCGCGCGTTGGGGTGGGAGTCCTGGCCCGCCCGCTCGGGGCCGAAGCCCCACTTGCCGACGCAGGCCGTACGGTAGCCGGCGAGCTGGAGCAGCTCGGCGAAGGTCAGGTCGGCGGAGGTCAGCGCGTGCTGCTCGCCGCCCTCGGGGTTCTCGCGGACGGTGCCGTGGCCGGCGTGCAGCCCGGTGAGCAGCGCGCAGCGCGACGGCGCGCACAGCGGCGCCCCCGAGTACGCCGTCGCGAACCGCACGCCCTCGTCGGCCAGCCGGTCGAGGTTCGGGGTGTCGATCAGGCGCTGCCCCTGGCTGCCGATCTCCCCCCAGCCGAGGTCGTCGGCCAGGATCACCACGATGTTGGGCCGTGCGGGCAGTGCGGGCAGCGTCGTGTCCGCCCTGGCGGGGGCCGCTTCGGAGGGAACGGCGAGGGAGGCGAGGGTTCCGGCCAGCATGGCGCGGCGCGAGGGCCCGTTGATCACGGAGGAAAGATATCGGGCCCCCGGCCGAACGCGCGGCGAATGCGGGGCGAACTCTCACGGTACGGGCGCGACCCCCGGACAGCGTCGAACCCCGCCAGAGCGGCTGATGATCCGTCAGAGAGGGTCGTAACCCCACAGGCGGGAGATTTCGCGCAGTTCGGCGGGCACCTCGCCGGGCGCGGGGAGCGGGCGGCCGGCGACGACCGTGCCCGCGCGGATCTTGTCCCGCCAGTCGCCGATGCCCTTGACGAACGCGCCGTGGTCGTGGGCGCCGTACTCCAGCATGGCGGGCTCCCACTCCACCCCGAGGAACGCGCACACCCGGCGCAGCTCGTCCTCCGGCTCGGCGACCAGGTCCTCGTAACGCAGGGTCAGCCCCTCCAGGTGCGTCCTGGCCTCCTCCAGGTGGGTCATGTACGTCAGCGTGCGCGGCACGGCCTCCTCCATCGGCCGGCGCTCGGGGTCGGCCTCGTGCCAGGACTGCGTGATCGAGGCCGGGTGCCGCAGCAGGAAGACGAACCTGGCGTCGGGCCAGCAGGTGGCCAGGCGCCGCCAGGCGAACACGTTGCTCGGCGTCTTCTCCACCAGGATCGGCTTGCCGCTGCGGCTCAGCTCGCGGTGCAGCAGCCGGTCCCACACCAGGTGTTCCAGGTCGGCGTGGGTGTGGCCGAGCAGCTCGACGGCCTGGCGTACGGGCTCGGTGGGCAGGCCGACGGTCATCCGCCGGAAGTGCGTCTCGATGGGCGAGTGCACCCGCGAGTGGCTGTTCAGCATGACCCGCAGCAGCGTGGAGCCCGACCGTACGGACGACAGGAGGAAGACGGGCGCGCGCAGCAGCCGGTCATGGGCCGCGTCGACCGGTCCCCGTACGACGTCGCCCGGCAGCCGCTGCAGCTCCAGCGGCACCTTCGGCGGCGGTTCGGGCGGCTCCTTGCGCAACCGCCGCCGCAGCGTGTACCCGGTCAGCCCCTCAAGCGTCGCATTGGCCCTGTACTTCCAGCTCATGGGCCCACAAGCTAGACAGGCACCGTGAACCCCAGGTGAATCAGGGCTGTGAACCTCCCCCGCGCCGCCGCACGGTGCGGTCGTGGACCACCGCGTACGTGTTGCGCAGAGCCGCCATCGACTCGTCGTAGGAGGCCTGGGCGACCCCGGTGAACAGGCAGTCCACGACCATGAGCTGGGCGATGCGGCTGCCGAGCGCCCCCGAGCGGAACGGGGTCTCGCGGGCGGCCGTCGTCAGCGTCACGTCGGCGGTCTCGGTGAGCGGCGAGCCGAGGAAGTTGGTGATCGCCACGGTGGCCGCGCCCGACCTGCGGGCGATGGTCAGGAACTCGACCGTGTCCACGGTCGCGCCGGTGTGCGAGACCGCCACGGCCACGCACGACCGGTCCAGGGTGGCCGCCGAGGTCCACGCCGAGTGCGCGTCGTGCCAGTTGATCGCCGTACGCCCGATGCGGGAGAGCTTCTGCTGCAGGTCGAGCCCCACCAGCGCGCTCGCGCCGACGCCGAAGGTGTCGATGCGGCGCGCGTCCAGCAGCAGCGACACGGCCCGTGCCAGGGCGTCCATGTCCAGGGATCGCGCGGTGTCGGCGATGGACAGGGTCTCGTTGGTCGCCACCTTGGAGACGATGCCCTCCAGGCTGTCGTGGCGGTCGATGTCGCCCGACACCTCCGGCAGGTTGGGCCTGGCGAGCTCCTCGCGGGCGGCGGCCCTCGTCAGGTCGATCCTGAAGTCCTTGTAGTGGGCGTAGCCCATGCGCTGGTAGAAGCGCACGACGGAGGTGGTGGAGGTCGCGCAGCGGGCGGCGATCTCGGCGATCGACAGGTTGGCGGCGGCGGCCGGGTCGCCGGTGAACACCTCGGCGATGCGCCGCTCCGACGGCCGCAGCGCCGGCATGGCCGCGCGGAGGCGGATCAAGAGGGTGCCGTCGTCCTCGACCATTCGTCATCCATCCCTGTTGAGGAAAATAAATACGCAGGTGGTAGGGTCTGCGTAATTTTATGACCTACTGCCCTGAGGAGGCCACATGCCCCGTGGCGCGCTCTCCGCGATCGGCGCCGCCGCCGTGCTGTCCATCGCCCTGACCAGTTGCTCATCATCCTCCGGGCCCGCGACGGGCACCGGTGCCACGGGCAAGGCCGGCGGCTCCCTCGTGGTGGGCGTGACCTCCGACCCGGACACGCTCTTCCCCTGGAAGGCCACCCAGTTCACGGCCGTGAACGTGTTGCAGAACATCTACGGCACCCTGACGGAGTTCGACAAGGACCTGAACGTGGTGCCCGGCCTCGCCGAGTCGTGGCAGGCCTCCGAGGACGGCAAGAAGCTGACCTTGACCCTCAGGAAGGGCGTGACGTTCGGCGACGGCAGCACGTTCGACTCCAAGGACGTCAAGGCGTCCCTTGACAAGATCATGGACGAGAAGACGGCGGCCGTCGCCAGGGCGTCGCTGTCGTCGGTGAAGTCCGTCGAGGCGCCCGACGCCGGCACGGTGGTGCTGGAGCTGACCGGGCCCGACGCCGCGCTGCCGGGCAACCTGGCCACGGTCAACATGGCGATGCTCTCCTCCGACGACACCGAGGAGAAGCTGACCGCCACCCCCAACGGCACCGGCCCGTTCACGCTCGGCAAGCGCGTCCCGAGCCAGTCGCTGACGCTGGCCAAGAACCCCAAGTACTGGGGCGCCGAGAAGCCGAAGGTGGACGGCGTCGAGTTCCGGGTGATCCCCGACGAGTCGTCCATCGTGTCGGCCATGCAGTCGGGCAACGTGCAGCTCGCGGTCTTCAACGACCCGCTGGTCGCGCAGACCGCCGAGGGCGGCGGCACGATCAAGGTCACCAAGACGCCGCAGCTCAGCTACCACGCCCTCCAGCTCAACGCGCAGCGCGGCGACCTCAAGGACGTCAACGTGCGCCTGGCGATCCAGTGCGCGATCGACCGCAAGCAGGTGCTCGACACCGCCGCGCTCGGCGAGGGCGAGGTGACCGGGCCGATCACCGCCCCGGCCTTCAAGTCCGACCCGGCCAAGCGGCCCTGCCCGGCCCGCGACCTGGCCAAGGCCGCCGAGTACCTGGCCAAGGCGGGCAAGCCGGGTGGGGTGACGGTCAAGACGATCGTCTCCCAGGGCGAGTACGCCACCTCCGTCAACGAGGCCCAGAACCTCAAGGCGCAGCTCGCCGAGGCCAAGATCAACCTGGACCTGGAGGTGCTGGAGTCGGGGGCGTTCGTGGACCGCTGGGTCGCGGCCGACTTCGACGCCGCCGTGGCGCTCAACGGCGGCCGTCCCGACCCCGACGGCTCCTACGGCCGCTACTTCACCAGCACCGGCAACCTGAACAAGGTCGCCGGGTACAGCTCGCCCGAGCTGGACAAGCTGTTCGCCGAGGGCAAGGCGACGACCGACCAGGCCGCCCGCAAGGCGATCTACGACAAGGTGTCGGCCGAGCTGGAGGACAACGCCGCCTGGATCTGGCTGTTCACCAGCTACACCTACACCGGCACGACGTCCAGCGTGTCCGGGTTCGTACCGATGGTCAGCGGGTCGCTGCAGTACCTGCGTACGACGTCCGTCGGCTGATGCGGCGGATCGCAGCCAACCGGGCCGTCCGGCGCGTGGCGGGGACGCTCGGCACCCTGTTCGGGGTCGCCGTGTTCGTCTTCGTCATGCTCCGGGCGATCCCCGGTGACCAGATCACCGCCGGGCTCGGCACGGAGGCGGCCGCGCTCACCCCGGCGCAGCGCGCGGCCCTGGAGCAGTACTACGGGCTGGACCGGTCGCCGGTCGTCCAGTTCTTCTCCTGGCTCGGCAACATGCTCACCGGCAACTTCGGCTATTCGGCCCGGTCGCAGCAGAGCGTGCTGGAGATGACGCTGCACTCGCTGCCGGTCACGTTCGAGCTGGCGGTGTTCTCGATCGTGCTGGCGCTGGTGGTCGGGGTGCCGCTCGGCATGCTCGCCGCGTCCAGGACGAACGCCCCGCGCGACGTGCTCGGCCAGGTCGTGAGCCTGGCCGGGCTGTCGGTCCCGGCGTTCCTGCTGGCGACCACGCTGCTGTCGGTGTTCGCGGCGTCGTTCGGCTTCAACCCCAACGGGCAGGGCTTCGCCACGCTCGCCGAGGACCCGCTGCTGAACCTGCGGCAGATGTTCCTGCCGGCGCTCGTGCTCGGCTTCGGCATCGCCGCGCCGATCCTGCGCACCACCCGTACGGCGGTGCTGGAGGTGCGTTCGGAGGACTTCGTGCGCACCGCCCGCGCCAAGGGCGTGCCGCCGCGCCGGCTCCAGGTCAGGCACGTGCTCGGCAACGCGCTGGTGCCGATCGTGACGATGACCGGGCTGCAGTTCGGCTACCTGCTCGGCGGCGCGGTCGTGGTCGAGCAGATCTTCTCCGTGCCGGGCGTCGGCAGGCAGGTGCTGCTCGGCATCCAGCAGAAGGAGTACGCGGTCGTGCAGAGCACGGTCCTGGTCATCGCGCTGGCGTTCGTGCTGGTCAACCTGCTGACCGACGCGCTGTACCGGATCATCGACCCTCGGGTGAGGGCGTCGTGACCGCCCTTCGCAGGAGCCCGGCGGCGCTGGCGGGCTCGATCCTGCTCCTGGTGCTGGCCGTGGTGGCGGCGCTGTCGTACGCGGGGTTGCTGCCGTACGACCCGATCGCGCAGAACCCGCCCGAGCGGTTCCTGTCGCCGTCGGGGGCGCACCTGTTCGGCACCGACCAGTTCGGCAGGGACGTCTTCTCCCGCGTCGCGGCCGGGGTCGGCAACTCGGCGCTGATCGCGGTGGTCGCGGTGGCCTTCGCCACCCTGATCGGCACGCTCGGCGGCCTGGTGTCGGGCTTCTACCGGGGCCTGGCCGACGGCGCGATCGGCGGGGTGACGAACGTGCTGTTCGCGTTCCCGCCGCTGCTGCTCGCGCTCTCGCTGGCCTCGGTGCTGGACCGCAACTGGTTCACCGTCGCCGTCGCCATCGCGATCGTCTACGTGCCCATCTTCATCCGCGTCACGCGCGGCCCGGTGCTGTCGCTCAGGGAGATCGAGTACGTGCGGGCCGCCGTCTCCACCGGCCAGAGCCGCTGGCAGATCATGCTCAGGCACGTGCTGCCCAACATCACCTCGATCATCGTCATCCAGGTGGCGCTGTCGTTGTCGTGGGCGGTGCTGACCGAGGCGTCGCTGAGCTTCCTCGGGCTCGGCACGCCGCCGCCCGCGCCGTCGCTGGGCTCGATGATCTTCGAGGCGCGCAGCCTGGTGTTCGTCGCGCCGTGGACGCTGATCGCGCCGGGCGCGGTCGTCGTCCTGCTGGTGGTGGGCCTGAACCTGCTCGGAGACGGCCTGCGTGACACTCTCGACCCGCGGAACAGGGGCAAGCGGTGAACCTCTCAGAACTGACCACCGAATCGGCCGACCCGCGCTTCGCCGGGATCGACACCATGAGCGTGGCCGAGCTCGCCGCGACCATGAACGCGGCCGACACGACCGTGCCGGCGGCGGTCGCCGCGGCGCTGCCGAGGATCGCCCCGGCCATCGAGGCGACCGCCGAGCTCGTACGGGCGGGCGGCCGGCTGGTCTACGTGGGCGCGGGCACGCCGGGACGGCTCGGCGTGCTGGACGCCTCCGAGTGCCCGCCCACCTTCGGCACCCCGCCCGAGCAGGTCTTCGCCATCATCGCGGGCGGGCCGAGCGCGATCGTCTCGCCGTGCGAGGGCGCCGAGGACGACGCGGAGGCCGCCGTCGCGGCGATCGACGCGGCGGGGATCGGGCCGCTGGACACCGTCGTGGGGATCGCCTCCAGCGGGCGGACGCCGTACGTGCTGGGCGCGGTACGGCGGGCCCGCGAGCGCGGCGCGCTGACCGTGGGCCTGTCGTGCAACCCGGGCACGCCGCTCAGCGAGGCCGCCGAGCACGCGATCGAGGTGCTGGTCGGGCCCGAGGTGATCAGCGGCTCGACCAGGCTCAAGGCGGGCACGGCGCAGAAGCTCGTGCTCAACATGTTCTCCACGATCGTCATGGTCCAGCTCGGCAAGACGTACGGGAACCTCATGGTCGACGTCAGGGCGACCAACGGCAAGCTTCGGGAACGGGCGACCAGGATCGTCGCGACGATCGCCGGGGTGACACGCGAGGAGGCGGAGAAGGTCTTGGACCAGCACGATTTCAACGTCAAGCAGGCGGTGCTCGGCGCGCGGCTCGGGCTCGGGCCACGGGAGGCGGCCGCGCTGCTCGAACGCGGCGGCGGGCGGCTGCGCGAGGCGCTGGGAGAGCGGGCATGAGGGTCCTCGGCATGATCTCCGGCACCTCGCACGACGGCATCGACGTCGCCCTGGTCGACTTCGGCCACGAGGACGGCGTGCTCACCGGGCGGGTGCTGCACACGGCGAGCACGCCGTACCCGGACGAGCTGCGCGCCCGGCTGGTGGCGGCGCTGCCGCCCGCCCCGGCCACGCTCGCCGAGGTGTGCGTGCTCGACACCCTCATCGGCCAGTGCTTCGCCGAAGCGGCCGAGGCGGCGATCGAGGCGGCCGGTCCGGCGGACCTGATCGTCTCCCACGGCCAGACCGTCTTCCACTGGGTCGAGGGCGCCCACGCGCGCGGCACGCTCCAGATCGGCCAGCCCGCCTGGATCGCCGAACGCACCGGCGCGCCCGTGCTGTCGGACGTGCGCATCCGCGACATCACCGCCGGCGGGCACGGCGCTCCCCTGGTCTCCGTGCTCGACGGCCTGCTCCTGGGCGGGCACGAGGGCGGCGCCGCCGCGCTCAACCTGGGCGGCATCGCCAACATGACCGTCGTGTCCGGCGACCGGCTCGTGGCCTACGACATCGGCCCGGCCAACGCCCTCATCGACGCCGTCGTGACCTCCCGGGGCCTCGGCCCGCGCGGCTTCGACGAGGACGGCAGGATCGCGGCCTCGGGACGGGTGGACGAGCGCCTGCTCGGCGTGCTGCTCGACGAGCCGTACTACCGGCTGCCCGCGCCGAAGAGCACCGGCAAGGAGCTGTTCCACCTGGCCTACGTCGAGGCGGCGACAGCAAGAGCGGGCCGCGAGCCGGGCGCGGTCGCGACGGATGGCGCGGGGCGTGAGCCGGGCGCGGTGGCGACGGATGGCGCGGGGCGTGAGCCGAGTGACGCCGACCTGGTGGCGACGCTGACCGAGCTGACCGTCCGGACGGTGGCCAGGGACGTGGCGGCGGCGGGCGTGGGCGTGCTCGTCGTGTCGGGCGGCGGCGCCCGCAACCCGGTGATCATGGACGGCCTGCGGGCCGCGCTGCCCGGCGTACGCGTGTCGCTGTCCGACGAGCTCGGCGCCCCGGCCGACGACAAGGAGGCCATCGCGTTCGCCCTGATCGGCTGGCTGACCGCGCACGGCCTGCCGGGCACGGTCCCCGGCGGCACGGGCGCGCGGGCGGCCCGCATCCTCGGCACGCTGACGCCGGGCGC
>JABFVJ010000452.1 GCA_013362835.1 Nonomuraea sp.
GTCGCCGTGCCCTTCTGGGCTTCGGCGACGCTGGGGGCGGTGCTCGGAGTCTCCTGAGCGGCGGACGCTTCCGGCGTGGCGGTCGAAGCCCCCTGAGCCGCCGACACCTCTTGCGCGCCGGTCGAAGTGCTCTCAGCTGCCGACTTCTCTTGCGTGGCGGTCGAGGTGCTCTGAGCTGCGGAGTCCTCGGACGCGGCAGTCTCCTGGGCTGCGGAGGCGTCCGGAGTGGCGCTCTGGGTCTCCGCGCCGGCGGGGACCTCTGGTGCGGCCGTCGACGTTTCCTGAGCTGTGGGGACCTTCGGCGTGTCAGCGGAGGCTTCCTGCGTGGTCGCCGGCGCTTGCGACGTGACGGTCGCGGTGTTCTGCGCAGCTGCGGCAGGCGCCGACACGGCAGGCTCCGACGCCGTGGCTGCGGCCTCGGATCCGGGAGCCACGGCCTCGGCCTCGGTGCTCCCGGAAACCTCCGTCCCGGGCGCGGTGCTTCCGGAAACGTCGGTCCTGGGCGCGGTAGCGGCGGGAGCTGTGGTCTCGGGCGCGGTGGCCGCGACCTGGGGTGCGGTTGCGGGCGCAGGAGTCGCCTCGGGCGCGCCCCCCGGAGTCTCAGGAGCAGCGGCCGAGGCCGCATGCGTCGAGGCCGCATCCGTTGAGGCCGCATCCGTTGAGGCCGCACTCGTCGAGGTCGCATCCGTCGAGGTCGCGGGCGTCGAGGTCACGGGTGTGGTCGCCGTGGATTCCGGTGTGCTCGGCGGCGCGGCAGATGCGGTCGCGTTGGGCTCCTGGGCGGTTGTCGTCCGGGTCTCGGACGCGGTGGCCAGGTTCTCGGACGCGGCGGTCGTGGTGCCGGGCTCGGACGTCGTGGTGGCGGCAGGTGGCTCTTCCGGCTTGGGCTGTGCGCCGTTCGCTGCGGTGGTGGCCGTGGAATCGGCTGCCTGGGGCTCGGTGGCCTTGGGGGCCTCCGGGGCCGTGACCGGCGTGGTCTCGGCGGACGTCGCGTCCTTGGGCGCCTCGGGCCTGGTGGACGCCTCCGTCTGGGTGGTGGCCGTTGCCGGTGCGAGGGGCGTGGCGTCGCCGGGGGAGGTGGCGGGCCGCGCGGCCTGGGGCGGGGTTGCGAGGGCTTCCCTGGTGGTTCCCTCAGCCGGCGCCTGCGCGGTGAACTGGTCCGCCGGTGCCTGCGCGGTGAACTGGTCCGCCGGTGCCTGCGCGGCGGGCTGGTTCGCCGGAGGCTGGGACGTGGGCTGGTCCGCCGGAGGCTGGGATGCGGGCGGGCGGGGGCCCGGGGTGGTGGGGCCGTGGACGGACTCGTCGCGTTCGCTGGAGCGGCTGGAGCCGAAGTCGGGGAGCCAGGGGGACGTGCCGCCGCGACGGGAGGAGGCGTCGCCGGAGCGGCCGTAACCGGTCTCGCGCCCGGCGGTCTCACCCCGGTAGGACTCGCGGCCAGGGGCCTCGCCCCGGTAGGACTCGCGCGCGGCGGTCTCGCCACGGAAAGGCTCGCGACCAGGCGTGTCGCTGCGGAAAGGCTCGCGGCCGGGTGTCTCGCCGCGGAGGGAGTCGCGGGTGGGGGGGTCGGTGTCGCGGGTACGGTCGAAGGGGACGTCGCGGGACGGTACGTCCGACGTGCGGGCGTAGCCGGACTCCGAGGACCGCGGCGGCGGGGTGTAGCCGACGGCGGGCTCCTCCGGCTCGCGGCGGACGACCGACGGGAACGGCAGGGCGTCGGAGGCGAGCGGCGGCACCGGCTGCAGCTTGGCCACGCGCGGCGCGAACGGCGTCACCGTCGTGTCCTCCACGGCGGCGGGCTCGGGATCGAAGTCGGCGGACGACAGGCGCATGGCCTCGTCGTCGTGCGGCGTCACGTGGCGCTTACGCGGGTCGAAGAGCCATTCGGCGTGGCGGGTGTGACCGTTCCACACGTAGCCGAGCTTGACCCGCCACAGGCCGTCGTCGCGCTTGGCGGAGTCCCAGTCGATCTCGTCGGTGGGGACGCCGCGCCTGGTCAGCCGCTCGGCCACCAGCTCGCCGAGGGTGGGACCTGGAGCGGTCTCCCCGGGCATGCGGACGGCAACGCGCTGCGCCTGCTGGGCGACGTACTCCCGCTCCTGCAGCACCGGGCCCTCGAACCAGCGGACGCGCTCGACCGGGATCCCGGCGGTCGCGGCGATCTCCTCCGCCGTCTCTCCGGCACGGATGCGGGCCTGGATCTCCTTGGGGCGCAACGGACTCTCCACTTCGATCTCGTACTGGCCGAGACGGGAGAAGTTGCCGCGGACGGCAGCACGGAGCCGGTCGTCCACGGGAAGGGTGAAGCGCGTACCCCGCCCGGCAGTAGCCAGCACGAGGTAGGTGCCGTCCTCACTCACCGCGACGAGTCGGAGCTCCTGCATGCGAGTCCCTTCGTCAGCGTCGCCATTCTTCCCCCGGACCCTTGAGTCTCTCGCGTGTGCCGGTTGCCTGCCAGCACCGTACCCGGCATGTCCGAACATCGCCTTCATGGGATAGCCCCGGGACGATGTGACGCCGGTCACATTCGTGGAATCCATTTCCTCTAATGCCCGCCGCTGTGCATGAGGAGGTTAGAGCTCCTCGACGGATTCTGGCGAATCGCGGCGCGTGCCGTTGTGCACTTCAGAGAAGTCGTGACGGCGTACGGGGCGGCCGCGGGGCGGCGTTCGAGATGACGGGCGGCTGCCGCGGCGAGGTACGGGGCCGAGGCGGAGAACGCCTGACCGCCGGAGGTCACCTGACAGGGGCCGGAGTCGGCAGCGCCCGCGACGAACACGCCGGAGCGTACGAGCGAGCGTACGGCGGCGCCGAGCGCGGGCGAGTCGGCGCCGTCGAGCGCGAGGGCGACGACGGACGGGCCGCGCGCGTGCCTGCGGATCCAGTCCAGCCCGGCCAGCAGGTCGGCCAGGGTGCCGGAACCGGCGCAGCCGAGCACGCGTACGGAGGCGATCCAGGCGCGGGGCGCGCGGACGGCGACGGTCCTGGCCACGCGCGTGCCGTGCCCGGCGCAGTCGCGGCCGGTGCCGCCGGTGGCGTCGAACGCGCGCCAGGCGCGGTCGCCGAACTCGGCCCTGGTGTCGTCCACGCCGCTGTCCACGACGTAGACGGTCGTGCCGGCGCCGGTGGCCGTGTCGGTCGGAGGTGTGGCCGATCCGGAGGCGGGCATGGCGTGGATCTGGCGGTCGGGCTCGATCGCGAGCACCCGGCGGTCGGACCTGAGCTCGGCCAGCTCGCCGGCGGTGAGGAAGGTGGCGAAACCGGGCAACGCCTCGGTGTAGTAGCGGCGTACCCGCCATCGCACTTCCGCCACGAGGTCCTGGGCGTCGACCCGGCTGCGCGCGGTGACGATGTAGGGCCGCGTGGGCTCGGACGCGGCCGGGCGCAGGGCGAGGCCGGAGGCGGGCGTCATGGCCAGAGGGACAGCGGTCGTCGCGGCCGTCGCCATGGCCGCGGCGAGGTAAACGGAGGGCAGGCCGAATCGTCGGGGCACGAGTTACGAGGATGCCTGTCACGCAGGTCACAGGAACAACAGGACACGCGCTCGCGTCTATTCACGAGGAAGCTCTTTACCGTACGCATGACCAGAGGGGACTGATCCGGGGGATGACCGGCGAGCAGCGGAAGTTCGAGCTGAGCGTGCCCCAGATCGTCGGGAGCGCTCTCGCCGCCGTCACCGCGGCCGTGGCCGCCTCCTACATGGGGGTCGCGGGCACGGTCATCGGCGCCGCCGTCGTCAGCGTCGCGAGCACGGTGGCCACCGCCGTCTACACGCACTATCTCAAGCGCACCGGCGACCGGGTCAAGCAGCACACGATCTCCGCGTGGCGCGAGCCGGGACAGGAGGGCGAGGAGCAGGGCCTCCTCGCCGCCGCCGTGCACGCCACCCCGCCGGCCGACACCGGGCCGGGGGACAGCGGGGGCGACACGCTGGTCATGCCGGTCGTCGTGCCAGCCCGGCGCGGGAGGGTGCCGTGGGTGCGGGTGGGGGTGGCGGCCGCGCTGGTGTTCGCGGTCAGCATGGGAGGCATCCTCGCCTACCAGGCGGTGGCCCAGCAGACCCTGCACGAGCAGATCACCGGCAAGTCGCCGGCGAAGAAGCAGCCCGGGCACGCCCCGGTGAAGGACCGCGACCAGGGCCGCGACGACGACAGGACGACCGGGCGCCCCGCCTCGCCGTCGCCCTCGCCGACGGTCACCCCGCGTACGCCGACCTCGTCGGCGACCCCTGACCCCAGCGTCACTCCCAGCGCGACCCCCACCCCGGAGGAATCGGTCGAACCGTCCCCGGAGACGACCCCCGGGCCGGACGAGGGCAGGCCCGATCCCGGCGAGCAGGCGTCCAGCGCGCCCCCGGCGACCGAACAGCCGCAACCCGACGAGGCCCAGGACCTTTCCTAGCCGAGCACCACGTCGAGGTAGTCGTTGGTGAAGACGTGGCGGGGGTCGAGGCGGTCGCGCAGCGCGACGAAGTCGTCGAAGCGGGGATAGACCTTGCGCAGGTACGCGGCATCCCTGGTGTGCAGTTTGCCCCAGTGCGGCCGGCCCTCCAGCCGGTTCATGATCTCCTCCACACCCTCGAAGTAGGCCGGGTTGGGCGTGGGCCGGTAGATGTGGCAGGCGACGTAGGCCGAGTCGCGGCCGTACGCGGTGGAGAGCCAGGCGTCGCTGGGCGGGGTGACGCGTACCTCCACCGGGAAGGTGATCTTCCAGTCCATGCGGTCGATCAGGTCGCGGGTCTCGCGCAGGGCCTGGCCCAGGTGTTCGCGCGGCACGGCGTACTCCATCTCCAGGAAGCGTACGTCGCGGCGGGCCGTGAAGATCTTGTACGAGGTGTCCACCGACTCCGAGTCGCCCAGCGCGGCGGCGCTGACCGCGTTGATCCTCGGGATCAACGCGGGACGGCGCCCGCCGATCGCGCACGCGGCGCCGAAGATCGTGTTCTCCAGGAACACGTTGTCCAGCCAGTGCTTGAGCGCGCTCGGCGGCCTGGGCGGGCCCGGGTCCCTGTTGTTGGTCTTGACCAGGCAGGCGTCGGTGTGCGGCAGCCAGAAGAAGTCGAGGTGCTCATTCGCCGAGGTCAGCGCGTCGAGCGAGGTGAGGATGTCGGTGAGCGTCATCCTGCGCCGCCGGTTGTGCAGCAGGAACGCCCGTTCCACGCGGAACGTCACGGCCGTCAGCACGCCGAGCGCCCCGAGCCCGACCCTGGCCGCGTCGAACAGGTCCTCGCCTGGCACGGCCGTCGCGACCGAGCCGTCGGCGAGCACCAGCTCCAGCTCGGTCACCTGGTCGGCGAGGCCGCCGCTGTCGCGGCCGGTGCCGTGCGTGCCGGTCTGGATCGCGCCGGCGACGGTCTGCTCGGTGATGTCGCCCATGTTGGCGAGGGCCAGGCCGCGTCCGTCGAGCAGCTCGTTCAGCACCCGGAGCGGTGTCCCGGCGAGGACGGTCACGCGGTCCTCGCCCCAGGACCTGATCCCGGTCAGCCGCTCGGGGCGGAGCATGATCCCGTCGGTGAGGGCCACTCCGGTGAAGGAGTGGCCCGTGCCGACCATGCGCACGCGCCGCCCGCCCGACGCGGCCTCGCGCACGGCCTGGACGACGTCCGTCACGCTGCTGGGAGTGCGTACTTCGGCAGGGGTGCCCGTCTGATTGCCGGCCCAGTTGGTGAAGACCATGAGCACCCTCCCGAGGGGTCGTTCCGCTTAAACGTGAACGATACTCACTTCTGCCAGCCTTCGGGAACCGGGAAGATGTCGCCCGGCTGGAGGTCCTGCCGCTTGACGATGTCCGAGACCGTCACGAGGTGGTAGCCCTTGGCCTGGAGCGACTTGATGATCGACGGCATCCCGTCCACGGTCTGCTTGACCCAGTCGTGCATGAGGATGATGCCGTCGCGCTCGGCCACCTCAAGGGTCTTCTTCTTGATGGCCTCCTCGTTCTTGGTGTCCCAGTCGTGGGAGCCGGCCGTCCAGAGGATCATCGGCATGCCGAACTCGGCCGCGACGTCGGACACCTGGAGGTCGGCCAGCCCGTACGGCGGGCGCAGCAGCTTGGGCTCGACGCCCGCCGCCTTCTTGACCGCGTCCTGGGTCTTCTGGATCTCGCTCCTGATGGCCGCGGCGTCGATCTTGGTGAAGTCAGGATGCTTGTAACTGTGGTTGCCGACCTCGTGGCCCTCGGCGACCATGCGCTTGACGTAGGCGGGACGGCTGTTCACGTACTGGCCTTCGAGGAAGAACGTCGCCTTCGCGTCGTACTTCTTCAGCGTGTCGAGCAGCGTGCCCGCGTACTTGCCGGGTCCGTCGTCGAAGGTCAGCGCGATGCACTTGACCTGCTCGCAATCGACCTCTGCCTTCTTCGGCGTCTGGGCGAAGGCGGGCGCCGGGGCCAAGGTGACGCAAACTGCCGCGATAGCAAGAAGTGAAGTGATTTGTCGGGACATAACAGAGCTTCCGGTGTGATGGGTGTAGCGAGGGATAACTCCCGACCGTAGCGGATCAGCTCTGCGGGGGTGAAGGCCGTTCGGGAAGTCTCAGCAAACCCGAACCTCCGATGCCCACGACGGCGGCGACCAGGGCCGCGCCCGCCGAGAAGACGTACGCGCCGGACGCGCCGAGCATGTCGGTGAGCCGGCCGCCCGCCCACGCGCCGATCGCCACGCCGAACCCGATCGAGGTGGAGATCCACGCCATGCCCTCGGTGAGCAGGGACGGCGGCACGAGCCGTTCGGTGATCGAGAAACCGGTGATGAGCGTCGGCGAGATGGCGAGGCCCGCGATGAACGCCGCCACCGCCATGACCCACGGATCGTCCACGAACATGATCGGCAGCAGCCCCACCACGAACACGCCCAGCGAACGGATGAACCGGGCACGCAGCGAGATGTTCCAGTGCCGCGAGCCGAACCACAGCCCCGACACCATCGACCCGCCCGCGAACGCGGCCAGCAGGAACCCGGAGGCGCCCTTGACCCCGTGCTCGGTGGCGAAGGCGACCGTGATCAGGTCGACCGAGCCGAACACCGCGCCGAGCCCCAGGTAGACGCACGACAGCAGGGCGATGCCGGGGATCAGGATGGGCGAGCCGCCCGACGCCCTGACCGGCTGCACGGGCGGCTGCGTGTCCCGCTGCGCCGCCAGCGCCAGACACCCGCCGAGCATGCACACCAGCGCCACGACCAGCCCCGCGTACGGGTTGACCGCCGTGGCGAGCACCGTGACGAGCGCGGGCCCGGTGACGAAGACGACCTCGTCGGCCACGGACTCGAAGGCGAAGGCGGTGTGCAGCTTGCCGGTGCCGCCGTGGATCGTGGACCAGCGGGCGCGCACCATCGATCCGATGGACATCGAGGTCGCGCCGATCAGCAGGCCGGAGGCGTACAGGGTCCACTCGGGCAGCCGGAGCGCGGCGCTCAGCATCAGCGCGGCCAGCGCGACGGCGTTGAGCACGGAGAAGGGCACGATCACGCGGCCCTGCCCGAACCTGTCCACGAGCCGCCCGGACAGCGGCGCGGCGACCGCGAAGGCCACGTTGGTGGTGGCGCCGACCGCGCCCGCCGTGGCGAAGGAGCCGGTGATGGTGGAGATCAGCAGGACGACGCCGATGCCGAGCATCGACATCGGCATCCGGCCGACGAATCCGGCCAGTACGAATCCTTTGACGCCGGGCCCGTTGAACAACCCCCGGTAAGGCCCGACCACGCTGTTTCCCCCTTACTTCGCGACCCAACCATTGCGCACCGTCTGTCCAGATGGCAAGTGATATTTCCGGTGCGTGGATTAACGTATGCCTGATGTCCGGTCTTCCCTCTCTCCGCGCGGTCCTGCTGATGGTCCTCGCCGTGCTCGCGGTCAGCGTGGCGGCCGGGGGACTCGTCGTGATCCTCGGTGACGACGTGCTCAGGACCTCCGGCGAGCCGGCGCGCGAGCCGGTCAGGAAGGCCGTCCGTCAGCCTGCGCCCCGCCTCGACCAGCTCGTGCCCAAGGCCGAGCCGATCAAGGATTCGGTCAAGGAATCGGTGAAGGAGTTCGGGCAGGGCGGTCCCGGCATCACCCCGACGCCGCCGCGCGTGCTGGCCATCGCGCCGGGCACGGTCTCCAAACGGACCAGGCTCGCGCTGGGGGCGCTCAAGCACGTGCAGAAGGCCACCGTCGTGGACGCGGGCGCGCTCAAGATCGCGGGCACCCCGCTGAACCTGCTCGCCGTCGACCCCTCCGACTTCCGCTCCTGGACGCCGCAGCCCGTCGCCGACCATCCCGCCCTCTGGAGCGCCCTGGCCAGGGGCGAGCTGGTGGCCGAGTCGGCCACGATGCGCAAGTACGGCATGATCCTCGGCGCGATGTACCAGGTGGACGGCGGCCCGAGACTCCGCGTCGCGGCCTCGGCCACGCTCGGGCTGACCGGCGTGGACGGGCTGGTCAGCACCGAGGTGGGCAAGGCGCTCGGCTTCGCCAAGGGCGTCGCGGTGCTGCTGCACGGCAAGGAGGGCACGATCGGCGAGGCCGGGGTGCGCAAGCTGCTCGGCAAGGGCGCGCAGGTCGTCGCGCTGGACGCCGCCGCGCGTACCCGGCAGCCGAAGCAGCAGCAGCAGGTCAACGTCGGGCGGCCGAACAGCTACCTCGACCTCTATAAGGCCTCGGCCACCCGCTGCCCCGGCCTGTCATGGACGGTGCTCGCCGCGATCGGCCAGGTGGAGAGCGGGCACGGCCGCAACAACGGGCCCTCCAGCGCGGGCGCGCTCGGGCCGATGCAGTTCATGCCCGCCACCTGGAAGCACTACGGCGTGGACGGCGACGGCGACGGCAAGGCCGACATCTGGAGCCCGTACGACGCCGTGCCCGGCGCCGCCAACTATCTGTGCGCCAACGGCGCCGGCAAGGGCGGCGAGAAACTCCGCAAGGCGATCTGGTTCTACAACCACTCGTGGGACTACGTGAACAAGGTCATGGGCATCGCCGAGGCGTACGCCCGCACCTACGCCTGACGCCTGCGCGGCGCCGGGCAGCAGGTGAGCGCGCAGGGGACGGGCTCCGGCTCGTCCATCAGCTCCCTGACCATCCGCACGAACGCCGGATGCGTGCCGGCCGTCGCCGCGCGTTCCATCGGGAGGCCGAGCTCGCCGGCCACCTGCCTGGCCTCGGTGTCGAGGTCGTAGACGACCTCCATGTGGTCGGAGACGAACCCGATCGGCACCAGCACGACCGACGCGGCGTCCGTCTTGCGCAGGAAGTCGCACACGTCGGGCTCCAGCCACGGCACCTGCGGCGGGCCGCTGCGCGACTGCCACACCAGGTCCCACGGCTCGCTCCGGCCGAGCGCCCGGCTGACCAGCTCGGCGCTCCCGCGGAGCTGGGCCTCGTAGAGGCCGCCCGACGGGCCGGCGGTCTCGGCCATGGACGCCGGGATGCTGTGGGCGGTGAACACGAGCCGGGCGTCGTCGCGGCCCAGACGTTGCAGGGCCTGGCGGGTGTGGTCGGCCATCGCCGCCACGAACCCGGGATGGTCGCCGTAGTGGCGCATCTTGACCAGCTCGGGGCCGCCCTCGACGGAGATCCTGGCGATGTCCTCGTAGTACTGCCTGCAGCTGGAGTAGCCGGCGAACGCCGAGGTGGCGAGCACGGCCGCCTTGCGCACGCCGTCGTCCCGCATCCGGCGCACGGTGTCCTCGCCGAACGGGTGCCAGTTGCGGTTGCCCCAGTAGACCGGGACGCCGGCGACCGGGCGCAGCGCCTCGACCAGCGCGCGGTTCTGGGCGTTGATCGGGCTGACGCCGCCGAAGCCCAGGTAGTGGTCGGCCACCTCCAGCAGCCGCTCCCGGGGGACGCCCCGGCCCCGCACGACGTTCTCCAGGAACGGCATCACGTCGTCGGGCCCTTCGGGGCCGCCGAACGACAGGACCAGCAGCGCGTCGTAATCAGCCACGCGACCACCCTATTCAACGGCGGGGGCGCCTCCGCCGTGGGAGTGGCGCGGCGCGTGCGGACGGTCTCGTCCGCGAGGTAGGTTCGGTCGAGTGAGCGCATTCGATGACATTCGTGACTATGTGGCCATTCCCCGGGTCCTCTCGCTGAGGCTCTCCCCTGACGGCTCCCGGCTGATCTCCGCGGTCCAGGCACTCAACCCCGATGGCAAGTCGTACGGCACCGCGCTCTGGGCGATTCCCGTCGACGGTGAGCCGTACCGGCTGACCCGTTCCGCCAAGGGCGAGACGTCGGCGGTCTTCACCGGCGACGGCGACGTGCTGTTCACCTCCGCGCGCCCCGACACCACCGTCAAGGACGCGACCGACGAGGTCCCCGCGCTGTGGCTGCTGCCCCGCACGGGCGGCGAGGCCCGCCAGATCGCCTCCCGCCCCGGCGGCATCGGCGCCGTCCGCACCGCGGGCGACGTCGTCGTCTTCGTGTCCGACGTGCTCGACGGCGACGCGGCGGCCGAGGAGGAGCGGCGCAAGGCCCGCAAGGACGCGGGCATCAGCGCGGTCCTGTACGAGGGCCACCCCGTCCGCCACTGGGACCACGACCTCGGCCCCGCCCGCCCCCGGCTCTTCGCCGGCAGGCTCGGCGGCGACCGCCTGGAGGACGTGCGCGAGCTGACCCCCGACGCGGGCGAGTCGCTGCGCGAGACCTCCTTCGAGCTGACCCCCGACGGCGCCACCGTGATCACTTCGTGGCACCGGTTCCTGCCCGCCGGGCAGAGCCGTACGGACCTGGTGGCCATCGACGTGGCCACCGGCGAGCGGCGCACCCTGCTCAGCGACGACGCCCACGACTTCGGCGGCCCGATCGCCGTCTCGCCCGACGGCACCCGCGTGGCCTGCGCGCGCGAGCGGATCACCGGCGCCGACGTCCCGGTCCGCGTCGAGCTGTGGATCGCGGAGCTGGCCACCGGCGAGGGCCGCGCGTACGCGTCCGACCTGTTCCCCATGGACGTCGCCTGGGCGCCCGACTCCTCGGCCGTCCACCTCGTCGCCGACCACCAGGGCCGCCGCCCGGTCTTCCGCGTCCCGCTGGAGGGCGAGACGACCAGGCTGACCGAGGACGACGCCGCCTACCTCGGCCTCAACGCGAGCTCCGACGGCCGCTTCGTGTACGCCCTGCGCAGCAACATCGCCCTCGCCCCCGCCCCGGCCAGGATCGACGCGGTCACCGGCGAGGTCGCCGACCTGCCCTCGCCCGCCCCGCGCCCCGAGACGCCCGGCACGCTGACCGAGATCTCCGCCACCGCCGACGACGGCGTCACCGTGCGCGGCTGGCTCGTGCTGCCCGAGGGCGCCTCCGCCGACAGCCCCGCGCCGTTCCTGCTGTGGATCCACGGCGGCCCGGTCGCCTCCTGGAACGACTGGCAGTGGCGCTGGCAGGCGTGGATCATGGCCCGGCGCGGGTACGCCGTCCTCATGCCCGATCCCTGCCTGTCCACCGGCTACGGCCAGGAGATGATCGACCGCGGCTGGGGCGACTGGGGCCCGCGCACCCAGGCCGACCTCGACGCGATCGTCGACGTGGCCCTGGCCAGGGACGACATCGACAGCGAGCGCGTCGGCGCGATGGGCGGCTCGTTCGGCGGCTACATGGCCAACTGGCTCGCCGGCCACAGCGACCGCTACAGGGCCATCGTCACCCACGCCTCGCTGTGGCACCTCGACCAGTTCGCCGGCACCACCGACTCGCCGATGTACTGGCAGCGCGAGTTCGGCGAGCCCGGCTCGGAGCGGTACGGCCTGCTCTCCCCCCACCTGTCCCTCGACAAGATCACCACCCCGATGCTCGTCATCCACGGCGACAAGGACTACCGGGTGCCGATCGGCGAGGCCCTGCGCCTGTGGTGGGACCTGCGGCGCAGCGAGGTCGAGTCGAAGTTCCTGTACTTCCCCGACGAGAACCACTGGATCCTCAAGCCCGGCAACATCGTCGCCTGGTACGAGACCGTGCTCGCCTTCCTCGCCCAGCACGTGCTCGGCGAGGAGTGGAAGCGCCCGGACTCGGTGGCCTGATGACGGACTTCCTGCGGCTGGCCGAGGACATCGCCCGCGAGGCGGGCGACATGCTACTGGCCAAACGCCCCACGATGTCGGAGGACGTCGAGACCAAGTCCAGCCCCACGGACGTCGTCACCATCCTCGACCGCGCCTCCGAGGAGCTGATCCGCGAGCGTGTCCTGGCCGCCCGCCCGGACGACAGGTTCCTCGGCGAGGAGGGCGGCGAGGCTCCCGGCGCGTCCGACGTACGCTGGATCGTCGACCCGATCGACGGCACCGTCAACTTCCTGTACGGCCTGCCCGACTGGGCCGTGTCCATCGCGGTCGAGGTCGCCGGGCAGGTCGTGGCCGGGGTCGTCAACGTGCCCGCGCGCGGCGAGGTGTTCACCGCCGCGCTCGGCGAGGGCGCCTGGCTCGGCGGCGCCCGGCTGCGCTGCAACAGCGGCGTGCCGCTCGCCCAGGCGCTGGTCGCGACCGGGTTCGGCTACTCGGCGCCGCGACGGGCCGTCCAGGGGCAGGTGGTGGCGGCGGTGCTGCCGCGCGTACGTGACATCAGGCGGGGCGGCTCGTGCGCCATCGACCTGTGCTCACTCGCCGCGGGCCGGGTCGACGCCTACTACGAGCGCGGCATCAACCCGTGGGACTTCGGCGCGGCCGGGCTGGTGGCGACCGAGTCGGGCGCCCGGCTCGGCGGTCTGGGCGGCCGTCCGGTCGGCCCGGACTTCGCGCTCTGCGCGGCCCCCGGCCTGTTCGAGGAGCTGCACGACCTGCTCGTGCCGCTGAACCCCGAACGCGACTCCTGACCCGCGTACGAGAACGGCCGGAGCCCGTGGGCTCCGGCCGTTCCGCGCGCGTTCAGCGGGGCAGCGGGACGCCGTGATCGTCGGCCAGCCGGCGCAGGTCCTCGATCTCGGCGGTGAGGGTGTCGGCGAGGTAGTCGTCGCCGGTGCTACGGGCCTCCCGGAGGCCCTTGTAAGCCTGGTCGAGGCGGCGTTCGATCGTGGTGGTGAACTCGCCCATCTCACCTACTCTCTCAGGGGTTCGGTCTGTGCGGGGGGCGAAGGTCCCCATTGCCAGTCGATATACGGGCAATGGGTGTCCCGCAGGCATACCCCGGCCTGTCGCCCCCTGAAACATGAATTTCGCCGGCCCTTGCCGGACACACCCCTGGACATGCCTTACCGTGCGCTTATCGAGCCTGTGGGCAGAATGAGTGACCAGAATCGGAGAGAGGTGTACCAGGCGTGCGAGTGCTGGTTGTGGAGGATGAGCGGGTGCTCGCCGATGCGATCGCGACCGGTCTGCGGCGTGAGGCCATGGCGGTCGACGTCGCCTACGACGGCGGCGGGGCGCTGGAGCGTACCTCCTACATCGACTACGACGTGATCGTGCTGGACCGTGACCTGCCGGTCGTGCACGGCGACGAGGTGTGCCGCCGGCTGGTCGAGCAGCGCTCGGCCTCGCGGATCCTGATGCTGACCGCGAGCGGCGACGTGGACGACAAGGTGGAGGGCCTCGGCCTCGGCGCCGACGACTACCTGGCCAAGCCGTTCGTGTTCATCGAGCTGGTGGCCAGGGTGCGCGCGCTCGGCCGGCGTTCGGCGCCCGCGCTGCCGCCCGTGCTGGAGCGGGGCGGCATCCGCCTCGACCCGGGCAAGCGGCTGGTGGAGCGCGACGGCAAGGAGGTCGTGCTGACCAAGAAGGAGTTCGCGGTCCTGGAGGAGCTGATGCGCGCCGAGGGCGCGGTGGTCAGCCAGGAGGACCTGCTGGACAAGGCGTGGGACGAGAACATCGACCCGTTCACGAACGTGGTCAGGGTGACGATGATGACGCTGCGGAAGAAGCTGGGCGAGCCTCAGGTGATCGAGACCGTGCCCGGGGTTGGGTACAAGTTGTGAGTGATCGGCCAGAGCGCGAGGCCGGGCCGACGCATCCGATGATCAGCCCGCACTCGGCCAGGAAGGCTACGCGCGTGCAGGAGCCGCCACCGCCGAGCGGGCCGCCCGCCTGGGACGGCCCGCCCCCGCCGGGCTCCGACGCGCCCGTCCGCAGCGCCATGGAACGGGTGAAGGGCCTGCCGGCCAAGGTCAGCATCAGGTGGCGGCTCACGCTCACCTACAGCGCCCTGGTGTTCGCCGCCGCGGCCGTGCTGCTGTTCGTCGTCTACTCGATCGTCGGCAGGGCGATCGAGGCCGCCTGGCCCAACCTGATCACCGACGACCTCGACCCGCTCGACGCCGCCATCATGCAGAACCGCTGGACCCTGGCCAAGGGGCAGGCCGTCAGCAGCGCGCGCGACGCGGTGTTCACCAACTCCTTCCAGGCGCTGGCCGGGGTCGGCATCCTGGCGCTCATCATCGGCTACTTCGTGGCCGACCGCGCGCTGCGGCCGGTCGCCCAGATGACCGGCGCGGCCCGCAAGCTGTCGGAGAGCACGCTCGCCCACCAGCGCATCGACCTCAAGGGCCCCAACGACGAGCTGAAGGAGCTGGCCGACACGTTCGACGCCATGCTCACCCGGCTCAACATCGCCTTCGACACCCAGCGAAGATTCGTGGCCAACGCCTCGCACGAATTGCGCACGCCCCTGACGATTAACCGGACCGTCCTGGAGATCGCGCTGTCGGATCCGGAGGCGTCGGAGGACCTCAAAGCGCTCGGCCGTACGCTGCTGGAAGTCAACGCGCGTAACGAGAAGCTCATCGAGGGGCTGCTGTTGCTCGCCAGGAGCGAACGCGAACTCGCGGTGCGCAAACCGGTCGACGTTCAGGAAGTCGCGCAGACGGCCGTGGAACAGGTGGCGCCCTTCGCCGCGGAACACGGGGTAACCGTCTCCGCCGAACTGGTCAGCGCGCCTACCATAGGCGACCCGGTGCTCCTGGAGCGGTCGGTCAGCAACCTGCTGGAGAACGCGGTGAAGTACAACATTCCCGAAAACGGAAAAGTATGGATCCGGACGGGAATGGCGGACGGGGGCTTGGTTGTTCAGGTGGCCAACACGGGACAGCACGTCCCGGCGTACGAGGTGAACAGCCTGTTCGAGCCGTTCAGGAGGCTCCACGCAGACCGCGTGGAATCGGCCAAGGGATCGGGTCTCGGGCTGTCCATCGTCCGTGCGGTGGTCCAGGCACACGGGGGAAATGTGACCGCGGTGCCGCGGGATGGCGGAGGACTTGTGGTGACCATTCGGCTCCCCAGGCGGTGACCCGGCCATGGCGAGGCGCCGACGGGTGACGTTCCGGCGTGTTCGTCCGCGTGTTGATGTAGTGGGGGCGTCTCGTTCTCGCCGTACATGTGGTTGGATGTGCCGTCGAACACGGTGGTGCATGACGCCAAGGCTGTGGGTTTCGCCATATTTGGCTAACCATTGCCATCGGCAGCAGGCCCTGACGTGTTGGGAGGTTCGTTGTCCGTTCCCGCGGGGTACCGATGGGAAATCTCCCCGGCGGAACGGGCACAAGATGGGCCTCCCGGACGTTAGAAGACGCGCGATGAGCGCGAAGACATATAGATGAGGGGGATGGAGTAAGCACAATGGCTACCGACTACGACAGCCCGCGCAAGACAGACGACGACCTGGGGGAGGACAGTCTCCAAGAACTCCAGGCGCGGCGCACCGACAAGTCGTCCGGCAGCATCGACATCGACGAGACCGACCTGGCCGAGTCGCTGGAGCTGCCCGGTGCGGATCTGTCGAACGAAGAGCTCTCCCTGCGGGTTATCCCCCGCCAGGCCGACGAGTTCACCTGCTCGCGCTGCTTCCTGGTGCACCACCGCAGCCAGCTGGCCTCCGAGAAGAACGGCCAGCAGGTCTGCCGGGAGTGCGCCGCCTGACCGCTGGGGCGAAGGAGCTCAGGGTGAGGGACCGAAGGAACTCAGCCTGCCTACCCTGAGCGGTCGCGACCAAGAGGACGGAGGCATCGCGTGGCAGAGCCGGAGAAGGACGAACAGCAAGCGGGCCATGAGATCGCCGACCCCGACAGGGAAGTCGGCGAGCTCGTTGGCAGGCTCACCGAGCCGGGTGAGCTCGAGCCGGCCGAGCGGCGCAGGCTGCTCGGCCGACTAGCCAGGTCCCTGGCGTCAGGGGCGAAGAGGGCGGGCGAGACCGGTGTGGGCCGCGGCCGCTGGCTGGCCGACGTCTTCCTCAACATCGCGCCCCGCATCCCGATCCGAGATCTCCACACCCTGTCCGAGCATCATCACGGCCTGACCGGCGAGGAGCTCGCCGACGACCTGGTGCGCACCGCGCAGAAGGCCACGATGACGGTCGGCGCCATCGGCGGAGCACTGGCGGCGGCCGAGTTCGCCGCTCCACCCCTCCTGCTCTCCGCTCCCGCGCAGCTCGTGGCCGAGACCATCGTGGTCGCCGCCATCGAGGTCAAGCTCCTGGCCGAGCTGCACGAGGTCTACGGCGTACACGTCCAGGGCACCGGCACTCAGCGCGCCGTCGCCTTCACCGCCGCCTGGGCGAAGCAGCGCGGCATCGACCCCCTCGCGCCCGCGTCCGTCTCGCTCGCGCTCGGCGCCGCGACCAAGACCGCCCTGCGCAACCGCCTCATGCGTACGCTCGGGCGCCACCTGACCACGTTCGGCCCGTTCCTCACCGGCGCCGTCGCCGGCGGCGCGCTCAACCGCCTCGCGACCAAGAAGCTCGGCAAGGCCATCCGCGCCGACCTGCGGATCAAGGGCCCCGCGCTGCCGCCGCCCACCCCCCGCGACGAGCTGGGCCCCTGACCCGCCGGAGCCGCCCGGTCGTCAGTTGTCGCGCCGGTCCACCACGCGCTTGAGCTTGCCCACCGACCGTTCCAGCGTCTCCGGGTCCACCACGTCGACCTCGACGCTCACGCCGACGACGTCCTTGACCGCGCGGCGCAGCGCCTGGCCCGCCTCCTCCCGGCCGCCCGCGCCCGGCCGCGCCTCCACCTTGACGGTCAGCACGTCGAGCCGTCCCGGCCGGGTCAGGTGGAGCTGGAAGTGCGGCGACAGGGCGGGCACGCGCAGCACGAGCTCCTCGATCTGGGTCGGGAACACGTTCACGCCGCGCAGGATGATCATGTCGTCGGTACGCCCCGTGACCTTCTCCATCCGCCGGAAGGCGGGCCTCGCGGTGCCGGGCAGCAGCCTGGTCAGGTCGCGCGTGCGGTAGCGGATGACCGGCATGGCCTCCTTGGTGAGGCTGGTGAACACCAGCTCGCCCCCGTCGGGCGCGGGCTCGCCGGTGAACGGGTCGACCGTCTCGGGGTAGAAGTGGTCCTCCCAGACGTGCAGGCCGTCCTTGGTCTCCACGCACTCGTTGGCGACGCCGGGGCCCATCACCTCCGACAGGCCGTAGATGTCCACCGCGTGCAGGTCGAAGCGCTCCTCGATCTCGGCGCGCATGCGCTCGGTCCACGGCTCGGCGCCGAAGATGCCGACCTCCAGCGAGCTCTCGCGCGGGTCGAGCCCCTGCGCGGCGAACTCGTCGAGCAACGCCAGCAGGTACGACGGAGTCACCATGATCACCCGCGGCCGGAAGTCGGTGATGAGCTGGACCTGCCGGGCCGTCATGCCGCCCGAGACCGGCACGACCGTGCAGCCCAGCCGCTCGGCCCCGTAGTGGGCGCCGAGCCCGCCGGTGAACAGGCCGTAGCCGTAGGCCACGTGCACCACGTCGCCGGGACGCCCGCCGGAGGCGCGGATCGACCGGGCCATGACCTGCGCCCATACGTCGAGGTCCCCCCGCGTGTAGCCGACGACCGTGGGCTTGCCCGTGGTGCCCGAGGAGGCGTGCACCCGCGCGACCCGCTCCCGCGGCACCGCGAACATCCCGAACGGGTAGGAGTCGCGCAGGTCCTGCTTGGTGGTGAACGGGAACAGCGCGAGGTCGTCGAGGCTCTTGCAGTCGCTCGGACGCACGCCGTGGTCGTCGAACTTGCGCCGGTAGAGCGGGACGTTGTCGTAGGCGTGGGCGAGGGTCCAGCGCAGGCGTTCGAGCTGGAGCGCCATGAGCTCGTCCCTGGAGACCCGCTCGACCGGGTCGAGCTCGCCGGGGGACGGGGGAGGGAAGGGCCTCATTTCAGCTCCCTGCTGCGCCCGCGGAACTCCGCGACCACCCGGCCGCCGGCCCCGCGCACGGTGATGTCGTAGATGCCGCTGCGCCCGTAGCGGGTGCGCTCGGCCGCCTCGGCCACCAGCACGTCGCCCGCGTGGGCGGGCGCGACGAAGGTGATCTCGGCTCCGGCCGCCACGGTCACCGGGCCCCTGGTGTTGCACGCGCAGGCGAAGGCGGTGTCGGCCAGCAGGAAGACATAGCCGCCGTGGCACAGGGCGTGGCCGTTGACCATCCGGTCGGTCACCGTCATCCGGCACACCGCGCGGCCCTCGGCCAGGTCCACCAGCTCGATGCCGAGGGCGGCGGAGGCGGTGTCGGCGTCCATCATGCGACGCGCGCTCTCCACGCAGGTCTCCCTTGTCAACTGACCGAATGTTCGGTAAACACTTCCCCGTTTCGCCGATCGCTGTCAAGACAGGGCCGAGCATGGGGACGTACGCGAAGCAGTAAGAGCCGTCTGTGGGGTATGTCCTGGTTTGTCGGCCGGTCGACCTCGGCGCGTGAGGAGGAGCGATGATCAAGCCGTTCGCCTCGTCGGCGGATCTCGGTGAGAAGCGGCAGTCCCTTGAGGTGCTCGCGGAGGGCGTCTACGCGCTCACCGCCGAGGGCGATCCCAACGTGGGCGCGATCGAGGGCGAGGACTTCCTCGTCTGCTTCGAGGCCCTGGCCACGCCCGTGGCCGCGCGCGACTGGCTGGCCAGGCTGCGCGAGCACACCGAAAAGCCCATCAGATACCTGGTGCTCTCGCACTACCACGCGGTCAGGGTGCTCGGCGCCTCGGCGTTCGGCGCGGACGTCATCGTGGCGCACGACAAGACCCGCGAGCTCATCGCAGAACGCGGCGAGCAGGACTGGGCCAGCGAGTACGCCAGAATGCCCCGCCTGTTCAAGGACCCCGGCTCGATCCCGGGCCTAACCTGGCCGACGGCCACGTTCGGCGACACGTTCACGATCGACCTCGGCGGCGGCAGGGGCGACCTGGTGCTGGCCCACTGCGGACGCGGCCACACCGAGGGCGACCTGGTGGCCTGGCTGCCCGAGCGGCGGATCATGTTCGCCGGCGACCTCGTGGAGTCCCAGGCCGCGCTCTACACCGGCGACGCCTTCCACCGCGAGTGGGCCTCTGGCACGCTCGACCGCGTCGCGTCGTTCGGCGCCGAGACGCTGGTCGGCGGCAGGGGAGCGGTGGCCCGCGGCAAGGCGGAGGTCGAGGCGGCCATCGCGCAGAGCCGCGACTTCCTCAGCGTCATGCTGCGCGAGACCGGCGCGGCGAGCGACCTCAAGGACGCCTTCCAGCGCGTCCACCGGGCCCTGGAGCCGAGGTACGGCGGCTGGCCCATCTTCGAGCACTGCCTGCCGTTCAACGTCTCCAGGCTCTGGGACGAGTTGCACGGCGTCGAACGGCCGCGCGTCTGGACCGCCGAGCGCGACCGCGAAGTCTGGGACGAGCTCCAGTCATGAGGCAGGAGGAGGCCGGGCCGCAGGTCATCGTCGTCGGCGCGGGGCCGGTGGGCCAGACCGCCGCGCTGCTGCTGGCCCGATGGGGCATCCGGGTGCTGGTGCTGGACCGGCGGCAGGGCCGCGACGGCGGCGGGTCGAAGTCGATCTGCCAGCAGCGCGACGTGCTCGACATCTGGGCGGCGGCGGGCGCCGGCCGGATCGCCGAGGAGGGGCTCGCCTGGACCACCGCCCGCACCTACCACCGCGAGCGCGAGCTGTTCTCCTGGTCCTTCGACGGGCAGGGCCCGCTGCCGCCGTGCGTGAACATCTCCCAGACCAGGACCGAGCAGCTGCTCGACGAGGTCATCGCCGACCAGCCGCTGATCGAGGTCCGCTGGGGCCACGAGGTGACCGGGCTCGCGCAGGACCCGGCGGGCGTCGAGGTGCAGTGCGGCCAGCGGCTGCTGCGCGCCCCCTACGTGCTGGTCTGCGCCGGCGCGCGGGCCGAGCGGGTACGCCGGTCGCTCGGCGTGACCTTCGACGGCGAGGCGTTCGACGACCAGTTCCTGATCTGCGACATCAAGGCCGACCTGCCCGGCTGGGAGAACGAGCGCCGGTTCTGGTTCGACCCGGTGTGGAACCCGGGCCGGCAGGTCCTCATCCATCCCTGCCCGGGCGGCACGTACCGGATCGACTGGCAGATCGCGCCCGACTTCATCCCGACCAAGGACGACATCGCGCGGAAGATCGGGCAGATCCTGGGGGACCGGCCGTACGAGCTGCTGTGGCACAGCACGTACCGCTTCCACGCGCGGATCGCCTCGCGGATGCGGAACGGCCGGGTGCTGCTCGCGGGCGACTGCGCCCATCTGGTGGCGCCCTTCGGGGCCCGGGGGCTGAACTCCGGGGTGCCCGACGCCGAGAACGCGGCCTGGAAGCTGGCCTTCGCGCTCAACGGCTGGGCCGGGCCCGAGCTGCTGGAGTCGTACCACGTCGAGCGGCACGCGGCGGCGCGGGAGAACCTGGAGGTCACCGCCGCCACCATGCGCTTCCTCGCGCCGAGGACCACCGAGGAACGGGCGCGCAGGCGGGAGGTGCTGGAGAGCGGGCTGGTCGAGGAGGTCGACTCCGGGCGCTTCGCCGAGCCCTTCTGGTACGTGGACTCGCCGCTCACCACCCCCGAGCCGGGGCGGCCGTTCAAGGGGCGCCCGCCGAAGGGCGCGTTGTGCGAGCCGGCGCCCGGCGTGATCCTGCCCGACGTCCCGTTGCCGAAGGGGCGGCTGCGCGAGTTCTGCCGAGACGGATTTCTCGTTCTATTGGGCGATATGTGCGATTCGAGTTTGTTTGCGCAGGTCCTGGGCAAGGTCATTACGGCGCCGCTCGCCGTCCGCGAGCTCGCGGAGATGGATGGGACCGGCTCGCTCGCCGACAGACTAGGCGCGGGGCCGGACGAAGCATGGGTGATCAGGCCCGATTCCCACATCGCCGCGATCATTCCCCACGCGGGGCCGGACGCGGTCGCGGCGGCCGTTGGCCGCGCCTGCGGCTGTCCTTGACGAATGAGCCCTAGGAGGACTGCGTGACCGGCCGTAGCTCGTTTCTGATCGTCGCGAACCGCTTGCCGGTCGATCGCACGATCGGGCCAGACGGAACGGCCTCGTGGCGCAGGAGCCCGGGAGGGCTCGTCACCGCCATAGCGCCCGTGATGCAGCGCCGCCACGGCGCCTGGGCGGGCTGGCACGGGGCGCCGGACGAGAAGCTGGAGCCGTTCGAGCAGGACGGCATGAGCCTCATCTCGGTCCCCCTGTCGGCACGCGAGGTGGAGCTCTACTACGAGGGGTTCTCCAACGCCACGCTCTGGCCGCTCTACCACGACGTGGTGGCGCCGCCGGTGTTCGAGCGGGAGATGTGGGACACCTACCGGGAGGTCAACGAGCGCTTCGCCGCCGCCGCCGCCGAGGCCGCCGAGGAGGGGGCCGTCGTCTGGGTGCAGGACTACCAGCTCCAGCTCGTGCCCGCGATGCTCCGCCGGCTCCGGCCCGACCTGCGCATCGGGTTCTTCCTGCACATCCCGTTCCCGCCGGTCGAGCTGTTCTGGCGGCTGCCGTGGCGCAAGGAGCTGGTCGAGGGGCTGCTCGGCGCCGACCTCGTGGGCTTTCAGCTGCCCGGGGGCGCCTCCAACTTCCGCAGGCTGTGCCGGCGGCTGCTCGGGCTGCCGTACAAGGGGAACGAGATCTTCCTCGACGACCGGGTGGTGACCACGCAGGCGTTCCCGATCTCGGTGGACTTCGGGCAGCTCGACTCGCTCGTACGCGAGCCGCACGTCGTCGCGCGGGCCAAGGAGATCAGGGCCGAGCTCGGCGACCCCGAGCACGTCCTGCTCGGCGTGGACCGGCTCGACTACACCAAGGGCATCGGTCAGCGTCTGGAGGCGTTCGGCGAGCTGCTCAAGGAGGGCAGCCTGCGCCCGAACGAGGCCGTGTTCGTGCAGATCGCCACACCCAGCAGGGAACGCGTGGACGAGTACCGCAAGCTGCGCGACGACATCGAGCTCCAGGTGGGCCGGATCAACGGCGAGCACGCCCAGATCGGGGTGCAGCCGATCCAGTACTTCCACCAGTCCTACGGCCACGACGAGCTGGCCGCGCTCTACCTGGCCGCCGACGTGATGGTCGTGACGCCGCTGCGCGACGGGATGAACCTGGTGGCCAAGGAGTACATCTCCTGCCACCACGATCTGCAGGGCGCGCTGGTGCTGAGCGAGTTCACCGGGGCCGCCGACGAGCTGCGGCAGGCGTATCTGGTCAATCCGTACGACATCGAGGACGTCAAGCGGCAGATGATCGCCGCGATGCGGGCCACGCCGCACGAGCTGGCCCGGCGGATGCGCACCATGCGCCGCCGGGTCGCCACCTACGACGTGGACCGCTGGGCGAGCGAGTTCCTCAGTGCCCTTGAGACACCTGCTTCACAGATTTCCACGCGTCGTAGCGCTTCTTGGCGGTCCGGTTGACCACGATCTGCGCCACGGACATGCCGACGCCGGTGAGGATCGCGTAGCCGATCGCCTCACCCATGCTGACCTCGGGTGAGTCGTCGTTCATGGGCGGCTCCTTGCCGGTCGCCTTGACCCAGACGAACCCGAGCAGCTTCCGCATGCCCCACGCGGTCGCCATGCCCACCAGACCGCCGATCACGCGCCAGGCGATATCGGGCTTGTCCTCCGCCATGCCGAACTCCCTTCCCCTATGTAACGAACACTAGTCTCTACCGCTTCTGGGCCCGGCGAAGCCGTACCATAAGGAGGCATGACTCAACAGCGACTACGCCATGCATCCATGCCGGAAAAGCCGACCCTCGACGGCTTGGAGCAGGTATGGGTAGCTCGCTGGCAGGAGCAGGGCACCTACCGTTTCGACCGTACGAGGCCGCGCGAGCAGGTCTACTCGATCGACACGCCGCCGCCCACCGTGTCCGGCTCGCTGCACGTCGGTCACGTCTTCTCCTTCACCCACACCGACATCATGGCCCGCTACCGGCGGATGACCGGCAAGTCGGTGTTCTACCCCATCGGCTGGGACGACAACGGCCTGCCGACCGAGCGGCGGGTGCAGAACGTCTACGGCGTGCGCTGCGACCCGTCGCTGCCCTACGACCCCGGCTTCGTTCCACCGGACAAGCCGGGCAAACGTGAGATCTCCATTTCCCGGCGCAACTTCGTCGAGCTGTGCCACCAGCTCACCGCGATCGACGAGCAGGCGTTCGAGGAGGTCTGGCGGCGGGTCGGCCTGTCGGTCGACTGGGACCTGCTCTACACCACGATCGGCGACGAGTCGCGCGCGGTGTCGCAGCGCGCCTTCCTGCGCAACCTGCGCAGGGGCGAGGCCTACCTCGCCGAGGCGCCCACGCTGTGGGACGTCACCTACCGCACCGCGGTCGCCCAGGCCGAGCTGGAGGACCGGGAGTGGCCCGGCGCCTTCCACCGGATCTCCTTCTACGGCGAGCGCGGCCCGGTCTGGGTCGAGACGACCAGGCCCGAGCTGATCCCGGCCTGCGTGGCGCTGGTCGCCCACCCCGACGACGAGCGCTACCAGGCGCTGTTCGGCACCTCGGTGCTGACGCCGCTGTTCGGCGTCGAGGTGCCCGTCCTCGCCCATCACCTGGCCGAGCCCGACAAGGGGTCGGGCATCGCGATGATCTGCACGTTCGGCGACGTCACCGACGTGACCTGGTGGCGTGAGCTGCACCTGCCCACCAGGCCGGTCATCGGCTGGGACGGCAGGCTGCTGCCCGAGCCGCCCGACGGCGTGGAGGGCGAGCCGTACAAGGAGCTGGCCGGCAAGACCGTCCACAGCGCGCGCGAGCGCATCGTGGAGCTCCTGCGCGAGTCCGGCGACCTCGACGGCGACCCGCGTCCCGTCCAGCGCGCGGTGAAGTTCTACGAGCGCGGCGACAAGCCGCTGGAGATCGTCACCACCCGCCAGTGGTACATCCGCAACGGCGGCAAGGAGCAGGCGCTGCGGCGGCGGCTGCTGGAGCGCGGCAGCGAGCTGGACTGGCACCCGCCGCACATGCGGGTGCGTTACGACAACTGGGTCGAGGGCCTGACCAGCGACTGGCTGATCTCGCGCCAGCGGTTCTTCGGCGTGCCGTTCCCGGTGTGGTATCCGCTCGACGAGGCCGGGCACCCGGTCCACGACGCGCCGATCCTGCCGCCGGAGGAGTCGCTGCCGGTCGACCCGTCCTCCGACGTGCCGCCCGGCTACGCCGAGGAGCAGCGGGGCGTGCCCGGCGGCTTCATGGCCGACCCCGACGTCATGGACACCTGGGCGACCTCGTCGCTGACCCCGCAGATCGCGGGCCGCTGGGAGACCGACGACGACCTCTACCGCCGCGTGTACCCCTACGACCTGCGCCCGCAGGCGCACGAGATCATCCGCACCTGGCTGTTCTCGACCGTCGTCCGCTCCCACCTGGAGTTCGACGCGCTGCCCTGGAGCGACGTGGCGATCTCCGGGTGGATCCTCGACCCCGACCGCAAGAAGATGTCCAAGTCCAAGGGCAACGTGGTCACCCCGCTCGACCTGCTGAAGCAGCACGGCTCCGACGCGGTCCGCTACTGGGCGGCGAGCGGCCGCTACGGCGTCGACACCACCTTCGACGTGGGGCAGCTCAAGATCGGGCGGCGGCTGGCGATCAAGATCCTCAACGCCTCCAAGTTCGTGCTCGGGCTGGCCGGGAGCGAGGGCGAGGTCACCGAGCCGCTCGACCTGTCGATGCTCGCCGCCCTGGCCGACATGACGCGCGAGGCCACGCAGGCGTACGAGGGCTACGACCACACCAGGGCGCTGGAGGCCGTCGAACGCTTCTTCTGGGCCTTCTGCGACGACTACCTGGAGCTGGTCAAGGCGCGGGCGTACGAGTCGGGGCCGGCCGCCGCCTCGGCGCACGCGGCGCTGCGGCAGGCGCTCGACGCGCTGCTGCGGCTGTTCGCGCCGGTGCTGCCGTTCGTCACCGAGGAGGTCTGGTCGTGGTGGCGCGAGGGCTCGGTGCACCAGGCGGCCTGGCCCGCCCCCGAGCGTGGCGCGGGCGACCCGGCGGTGCTGACGGCGGCCTCGGAGGTGCTCCGGCGGGTCCGCAAGGCCAAGTCGGAGGCCAAGCTGTCGATGCGGGCCGAGGTGTCGAGGCTGACCGTCTCGGGTCCTGAGGCCGATCTCGTACGGCGGGCGCAGGACGACCTGTGCGCGGCCGGCAACGTCGAGGAGTTCGTCCTCGACGGCGCAGGCGACGCGCTGACCGTCGAGGTGCACCTGGTCTGAGACGCTAGGCGTCTCTTCCCGTGTCCCTGTGGACGGCGAGGAAGATCGAATATGCCTCGCCGTCCGCGGGCGGCCGCCGGTCGCGGAAGTCGTCGAACACCTCCTGCAGGCGCCGCCCCAGCTCGGCCCGCCCCGTGGCGTCGAGCCGCAGCCCCAGCCTGGTGAGGTCGGCCTCCTCGACCCCGGTGAGCCCGACCTCCTCCAGGAACGCGTCGAGCATCGCCGCGTTCGCGCCGGTCACGCCGCTCTCGCGGATGTCCATCTCCCACGACTTGCCGGTGGCCCGGTAGGGGATCTCGACCGAGCCCCGCGGCCCCTGCCGGCTCGGCCCGGCCTCCAGGAAGCCCGTGTCGACCAGTTTGCGTACGTGGTGGAGGATCGTGGCCGGGTTCGCGCCGAGCCGGTCGGCGATCTCCTTGTTGGTGAGCGGCCGGTCGAGGCAGACGCGCAGGACGCGCAGTCGTACGGCGGAGGCCAGCGCGCGGGCCTCGGCCTCGGTGGCGGGGCGGCGGTGGATGCCCATGGGCGCTCACCCTACTACCGATTGACTTTTCCCAATCGGTCGTGGAGGCTGCTTGACGTGCTCCGCGACCGCGACTTCCGCCGCCTCTTCCTGGCCGACGCCGCCAGCCAGGCGGGCGTCCAGATCCTCATGCTGGCGCTGCCCCTGGTCGCGGTCTCGGCGCTGCGGGCCTCGCCGTTCGAGACCGGGGTGCTGGCCATGTGCCAGACGCTGGCGTTCGTGGTGATCGGGCTGCCCGCCGGCGCCCTGGTCGACCGGATGCGCAGACGCCCGGTGATGGTGGCCGCCGACCTGGCGCGGGCCCTGGCGCTGGCGTCCGTGCCGGTGGCGTGGGCGTTCGGCGCGCTGACGATCTGGCAGCTGTACGCGGTGGCGCTCGTGCTCGGCTGCTTCACCGTGTTCTTCGACGTCGCCTACCAGAGCTACCTGCCCCGGCTGGTCGGCCGCGACCGGCTCGTCCAGGGCAACTCCGCCCTCGAAGTGGTCCGTACGGTGGCCCAGCTCGGCGGCCCCGGCGCGGGCGGTTTCCTGATCCAGCTCCTCACCGCGCCCTTCGCGCTGGTCGCCACGGTCGCCGGGTTCGCCTGGTCGGCGCTGTGCCTCGGGCTGATCCGCAAGCCGGAGCCCCGGCAGGCCACGGCCGGCGGCCACCTGGCGAACGAGATCGCGCAGGGCGTACGGTTCGTCCTCGGCCACCCGCTGCTGCGCCGCGTCGCCGGCTGCACGGCGACCGCGAACCTGTTCTCGTCCATGGCCCAGCCCATGATCCTGCTCCTGCTGGCCAGGGAGCTCGGGCTCGGCGCGGGCACGATCGGCCTGCTCATGGCCACGGGCGGGCTCGGCGGGCTGGCCGGGGCGCTGGTCGCCGCCAAGGTGGCCCGCAGGATCGGCCAGGGGCCGGCGATCTGGCTGTCCATCGCCCTGCCCGCGCCCCTCATGGCCGTGCTGCCGTGGATGGAGGCCGACTGGCGGCTCGCGCTGTTCGCGCTGCAGGAGTTCGCCTTCGGGGCAGGTTCGGTCGTCTACAACGTCACCCAGCTCAGCTTCCGCCAGGCCGTCACCCCCGAGCCGCTGCTCGGCCGGATGAACGCCACCATGCGCTTCCTCGTCTGGGGCACCCTCCCGCTCGGCGGCCTGCTCGGCGGCGTCCTGGGCGAGGCGATCGGGGTCAGGGCCACGCTGCTCGCCGCCGCGCTCGGCGGATGCCTGGCGTTCCTGTGGGTGTTCGCCTCGCCCATGCGCACGATGCGCGACCTGCCGGTCGGCGAGCACGTCTGAGACCGGACGGTTATCGGCGCGCATCCCGGGCGCGGACATGCCAGTCTTGAACACGTGCAGATCGACCGCCCCACCACACTCGTGCCGCCCGTGCTGGCCAAGATGGCCGCATGGTGCGGGTGCCTGATCCTCGTCGGCGTGGTCGTCTACTTCTTCGTCCAGGCCATCGCCCGGCTCACCTTCGTGGCGCTGCCCGTGGCGATCGCGCTGCTGCTGACCGCGCTGCTCTTCCCGCTCACCCGACGCCTGCGCAACAAGGCGGGCCTGCGGCCCATCTACGCCACCTGGATCACCATGCTGGTGGCCCTGGCCGTCCTCACCGGCACCGGCTGGCTGGTCGGCGCGCGGGCCAGCGAGGAGTTCCCCAACCTGGTCACGCAGGTGCAGGCCACCGCGCGATCGGTCCAGGAATGGCTGATCACCGGGCCGCTCCACCTCAAACAGGCGCAGATCACCGGCTATGTCGACGAGATCGCCACGATGGTCAACGCCCAGCGCACCGCCATCACCGGCACGGTGCTGTCGGCCAGCGCCGTCGCCATCGAGGTGCTCGCGTCCATCGTGCTGCTGCTGTTCGTGACGTTCTTCCTGCTCAAGGACGGCGACCGCATCTGGGCGTGGTTCCTCAGGGCGTTCGGCTCGATGTCGCCCCGGGTCGACAGGGCGGGCCGGGCCGCCTGGACCACGCTCTCCCACTACGTCCAGGGCACCGTGGCCGTGGCCGCCGTCCATGGGCTGATCATGGGCATCGTGCTGGCCGGCATGGGGGTGCCGCTGTGGGCGCCGCTGGCCGTGCTCATCTTCTTCGCCAGCTTCATCCCCATCGTCGGCATCTTCTTCGCCGGCACCGTCGCCACCCTCGTCACCCTGGGCGCCAAGGGCCTGGTCTACGCCCTCATCTTCCTGGGCATCCTGATCGTCGAGCAGCAGCTGGAGAACCACGTCCTGCAGCCGCTGATCGTGGGGCGGGCGCTCAACTTCCACCCGCTGGCGATCATCCTGGTGCTGTCGGTCGGGGGCATCCTGGCGGGCATCGCGGGCGCGGCGGTCGCCGTGCCGGTCGCGGCGGTGATCTACCGGGCGCTGCCCGAGCTCAGGCACAAACCACCCGCCCTGCCACCGGCACCGGGCGACGGCCCGTCCGGGGACGACCGGCCGTGGGACGCGCCCGGCGGCGAGCCGTCAGGGGACGCGGATCGGCGTGCGGCCGGGGAGCCGCGTTCGCACGTCGTGGGCAGGCCCTGGGAGTCGCGTTCCCCTGCCGAGGACGGGCGCGGGGCCGACAGCGAGTAACCTCGTCACCCGTGACGCGTTCCTCCATCACCACCCCGCCGCCGGGCGCCTCGGCGCCCGCGGCGCACCCGGGCGCCCCGCCGGCCGGCAGCGCCCTCGGCTCCCACTACAGCCGCTGCTTCGGCTGCGGCGCCGACCATCCGACCGGCCTCCACCTGACCGCGGCCACGCCCGACGGCACCACGGTCGAGGCCGAGTTCACCGTGGGGGAGGCGCACCAGGGCGCGCCGATGCTCGCCCACGGCGGCGTGCTCGCCGCCGCGATGGACGAAGTCATCGGAATGTCCGTCTACCTGTTCCACAAGCCCTATGTGACGGGACGTCTGGAGACCGACTACCTTCTCCCCGTTCCCGTGGGCACGACACTCCACCTGCGCGCCTGGTGCAACGGGATCACGGGCAGGAAGGCGTACCTTGAGGCTGAGGGGCGCATCGGCGCTCCCGACGGTCCGGTCGCCGTCCGCGCGGCAGCGCTGTTCATCGAGGTGAGCATGGAACACTTCGCCCAGCACGGCGACCTGGCGGCCATCGCCGCGGAACACCAGGACTTCGAGGTGAACCCATGAGCGACGTTGAGGTCCTCATCCAGCGGCTCGACACCGGGCTGCCGCTGCCGTCGTACGCCCACCCGGGCGACGCCGGCGCCGATCTCTACGCGGCCGAGGACGTCGAGCTGCTGCCGGGCGAGCGCGCCGTGGTCGGCACGGGCGTGGCGATCGCCCTGCCCGACGGCTACGCCGCCTTCGTGCACCCGCGCTCGGGCCTGGCGGCCAGACACGGCGTCACGCTCGTGAACGCCCCCGGCACGGTCGACGCGGGCTACCGGGGCGAGATCAGGGTGACGTTGATCAACACCGACGCCAAGGAGCCGTTCCGCCTCCAGCGGGGCGACCGGGTGGCCCAGCTCGTGGTCCAGCGGGTCGAGCGCGCGGCCTTCTACGAGGCCGAACGCCTGCCCGGCTCGGTGCGCGGCGCCAACGGATTCGGATCGACGGGCCGCTGAGCAGCGGGCCCGAAGCAAGCATGAGGGGCCACGGCCCCGCGAACAGGGAGAGTGAGGAACGTGTTCCGACGTCGTCGTCGTGAGCAGCCGGATCAGGTGGCCGAGCAGGAGCCCGCCGCCCCCACCCGCGAGTCCGGCCCGTGGGACGCCGACGAGCCCCACCCCGACACCGACAGGATCGACCTCGGAGGGCTGCGCCTGCCGCACAACCCCGAGTTCGACGTACGCCTGGCCTCGGTCGGAGACCAGCACGTCGGCGTCGTCGTCCTGTACGGCGACAGCTCCCTGCAGCTCCAGGCGCTGGCCGCGCCGCGCTCGACGGGCCTGTGGGACGAGGTCAAGACCAAGATCCTGGCGCAGGCCAAGACGCTCCAGGAGCAGGAGGGCCCCTTCGGCTCCGAGCTGACCGGCGAGGTCCGCATGGAGGACGGCGTGCGCCCGGCCCGCTACATGGGCATCGACGGCCCGCGCTGGTTCCTCCTCGCGGCCGTCACCGGCCCCGGCGCGCTCGACGAGCGGGTCTCCGGGGCGTTCATCGACTTCGTCAAGGACGTCGTGGTCGTGCGCGGCGAGGAGCCGATGGCCAGGGAGGAGCCCATCCCGCTGAGCCGTCCGCACGAGCGGCAGGCGACCCAGCAGCAGGAGGAGGAGCGCCCGGCCTTCAGCCCGCTCAAACGAGGCCCGGAAATCAGCGAGACCCGCTGAGCGTTCACCAGGTCGGGGGACAGCGCCCCGGCCCCGTACGGCGACAATCCGAAGACCCCCCATCGGCGATATTCGCTGACGGCTGACCATCACATAGGCTGATTCATCATGAGTACGGCAGAGCCTCCGAAACGCGGGGGATTGCGGGGCTTCTTCAGTCGGCTGGCCACCACCCAGTCGGAGATCGAGGCCCAGGAACTGCGGGAAGACGCCGACGAAGTCGGCGCGACGCCCATCGTGTCGTGTGGCGGGCGCCGCCGGTTCTGCGTAGCGGGTACGCTACGTACAGTGACGCTGCGTCCGAGGGGCGGCGCCCCCGCTCTGGAGGCCGAGCTGTACGACGGGTCCGACGTGATCGACCTGGTGTGGCTCGGCCGCCGCAAGATCGCGGGCATCGAGCCCGGCCGCACGGTCAAGGCCGAGGGCCTGGTCAGCATGCAGGACGGGCGCAAGGTGATGTTCAATCCTCGTTACGAACTGCGCCCAGGGAGTTGATCAGGTGAGTGCTGAGGCTGAAGAGGTCGCGCACGACACTGTCGAAGCGGCCGTGCGGGCTCAGCTCGCCAAGGCGTTCGGCGGCGTACGCGGCATCGTCGAGGCGGCGGTGCCCACGATCGCCTTCACGGTGGCGTGGATCGTCACCGAGGAGCTGAAGCTGTCGCTCATCGTCAGCATCTCGCTCGCGGTCCTGCTCCTGCTGGTCCGGGTCCTGCAGCGGTCGACGCCGCAGTTCGTGATCAACAGCCTGATCGGCATCGCGATCGGCGCGTTCTTCGCCAGCCGCTCCGGCGACGCGAAAGACTACTTCCTGCCGGGCATCCTGTGGAACGCCGCGTACTCGGTGGGCATGCTGATCTCCATCGTCACCCGCTGGCCGGTCGTCGGCTTCCTCATCGGCTCGGTCACCAACGACCCGGTGGGCTGGCACAAAGACGCGGGCATCGTGCGCCTCTGCACCCGGCTGACCTGGCTCCTCATGCTGCCCTGCGTGGTCAGGGTGGCGGTGCAGGGGCCGGTCTACCTGTTCGGCGGCGGCGACGAGGCGGTGGCCGCGCTCGGCTTCGCCAAGATCGTGATGGGCTGGCCCCTCCAGGTGGCGGCCCTGGCCGCGATGCTCTGGCTCCTCGGCCGCGGCCGCACCCCCATCAAGCCGGTCGCCCCGGCGTAACCGGTGCCGGGCAGCTTCGTCGCCGACGACCTCGACCACCTCCTCGGCCTGCCGGCGCACACGGAGCTGATCGACGGAGACCTGGTCTTCGCCGATCCGCAGTCGGCCTTCCACGCCAACACGGTCGACCTTCTCGTCGCGGGCCTCCGCCGGGCCGTGCCGGGTGCGCCGGGACATGAGCGTCATCCTGGGCGCCACGCAGCGCCCGGAGCCCGACCTCAGCGTCGTCAGGGCGGAGGCTGTGGGCGACGACCACGAGACGTTCTATCGCGCCGAGGACCTGGTGCTGGTCGTCGAGGTCGTGTCGCCGGAGTCGCGCGACCGGGATCGCGCGCGCAAGCCGAGCCTCTACGCCGAATCCGGCATTCCGCACTTCTGGCGCGTCGAGAAGGACGCCAACGGCCCCATGGTCTACGTCTATGAGCGCGACCCCGCCACCCGCTCGTACGCGCTCACCGGGATCCACCACGACCGGCTCAAGCTGACCGTCCCCTTCGACGTGGACATTGATCTGACGGCGATCCGATACTTCTGAGGTGATGATCGGAGACTGGCGGGCGGACCGGATCGGGAGTGCGCTGCGGGGTGAGAACCCCACCGTGCTGCGGCGGCTGGAGGCCGGGTTCGCGGTGATCGGGGACGTGCAGTTCCTGCCGGGATACTCGGTGCTGCTGGCCGACGATCCGGCCGTGGATCGGCTGTCCGGCCTGCCGAAGAGTCGCCGGATGCGGTTCCTGTCCGACATGGACCGGCTGGGGGAGGCGGTCGAGCGGGCCTGCGGGCGGCTCGATCCCGCGTTCCGCCGGGTCAACCTGGAGATCCTGGGCAACACCGACGAGTTCCTGCACGCCCACATCTGGCCGAGGTACACGTGGGAGCCCGGCGACCTCGTGGGCAAGCCCGTCTGGCTCTATCCGCCGGACCGGTGGCACGACGACCGGTTCGCCCTCGGCCCGGCGCACGACGAACTACGCGAGGCCATAGGCGAGGAGCTCGATCGGGGGTGAGCGAGGCGATCGGCGAGGAGCTCGATCGGGGCTGAGCGAGCGGGAAGCGCGTGCGATGGCGGGTCCGGGGCGTGGAAAGCTGGACGTCGTGCGGGGAAACATCGGGATCAGGCTGGTTTCGCGGGTGTGGAAGATGCTCGGCGGGCGCCTGCGGTGGCGGGTGTTGTGGCTCACGCACGCCACGTTCATGGTCGGCGTGACCGGCCTCGTACGCGACGCCGACGGCCGGGTGCTCGTGCTCAAGCACCGCCTGTGGCAGGAGGGGCGGCAGTGGGGGTTCCCCACGGGGTTCGCCAGGCGCGGCGAGACGTTCGAGCGCACGGTCGAGCGCGAGGTGCTGGAGGAGACCGGGCTGCGCGTGCGTACGGGCCGGCTGCTGCGCGTACGGAGCGGGTTCGGCCTGCGGGCGGAGGTGGCCTACGAGGCCGTGCTCACCGGCGGCACGCTGCGGATCGACCCGCTGGAGATCCTGGAGGCGAGGTGGGCCGGCCCCGGCGAGCTGCCCGAGGGCCTGCAGCCCGCCCACCGCGAGCTGCTCAGCCCGCGTACGCCCACCCCGACCACCGACTGACCGCGACCACCACCACGGGCCCCTCGGGCGGACGGCCGAGATACTGGTCGTACTTGGCGACCAGGGCGCTCAGGGCGTCCTCGCGGCCCGCCTCGTCGACGGTCGCCGTGCCGTCGGCGCGGGCCCACCACAGCCTGGCCCAGTCCTCGTCGTAGTGGTCGGCGAGCAGGCTGACCCGCGGATTGGCGCGGATGTTGCGCAACCGCCGCAGGTCGTACGTCGTCTTCGGCTTGTGGTCGACGGCGAGGACCACCTGATCGCCCAGCATCGCGAACGTGACGGGCACCAGGTGCGGCGCCCCGCTCGCGTCGGCCGTCGCCAGGCGGGCGACGCGAGCGTGCTCGAACAGCGAGCGGGCGCGACCGGCGTCCACCCGCGCTCAGTGCTGGGAGAGCAGCTGGGCGAGCTCCTGCTCGACCTCCTGGTTGGCCACGAACAGCAGCTCGTCGCCGGCCTCCAGGGGGTCGTCGGCGGTCGGCACCAGCACCCGGCCCTCGCGCAGGATCGCCACCAGGGCGGCGTCGACCGGCCACGGCACCGAGCCGGCCCGCTGGCCCACCACGGGGGCGTCCTCGGCCAGCGTCAGCTCCACCAGGTTGGCCTGGCCCTGGCGGAACGTCATCAGGCGCACCAGGTCGCCGACGCTCACCGCCTCCTCCACCAGCGCGCTCAGCAGGCGCGGCGTCGAGACGGCGACGTCGACCCCCCACGACTCGTTGAACAGCCACTCGTTGTTGGGGTGGTTGATGCGGGCCACGACGCGCGGCACGCCGTACTCGGTCTTGGCGAGCAGCGACACCACGAGGTTGACCTTGTCGTCGCCGGAGGAGGCGACCACGACGTGGCAGTTGTTGAGCCCGGCCTCGTCGAGCGAGGCGATCTCGCACGCGTCGGCGAGCAGCCACTCGGCGCGCGGGACGCTGTCGATCTTGATGGCTCGCGGGTCCACGTCGATGAGCAGGACCTCGTGGCCGTTCTCCAGGAGCTCGGCCGCGATGGAACGACCCACGGCGCCCGCGCCCGCGATGGCGATGCGCATCAGTCGTCCTGTTCCGGCGCCGCGGCGAGCACCTTGTTGATCCGGTCCATGTCGTTCTCCGCCGCGATGACGTGGAGCACGTCGCCCTCCTGCACCACGGTCTCGTCCGTGATGGTCAGGGCCTCGCCCATGCGGTTGATGAAGGCGACGCGGGTGCTCGCGCCCGCTTCGAGGTCGACGACGCGGGTGCCGATCCAGGACGGGTGGGCGGTGACCTCGGCCAGCACGACCGTGCCCGTGGGGTCGCGCCAGAGGGGCTCGGCGCCCTCGGGGAGGATGCGGCGCAGGATCTGGTCGGCCGTCCAGCGCACGGTGGCCACGGTGGGGATGCCGAGCCGCTGGTAGACCTCGGCGCGCCGGGGGTCGTAGATGCGCGCCACCACGTTGTCGACGCCGAACGTCTCGCGCGCCACGCGGGCGGAGATGATGTTGGAGTTGTCGCCGCTGGAGACCGCGACGTAGGCGGTGGCGGATTCGATGCCGGCTTCGGTGAGCACATCGCGATCGAAGCCGACGCCGGTCACCCGCCGCCCGCGGAACCCGGCCCGCAGCCGCCTGAACGCCTGCGGGTCGCGGTCGATGATGGCGACGGAATGGCCGCTGTCCTCGAGGATGTGGGCGAGGGTCGAGCCGACCCGGCCGCACCCCATGATCACTATATGCATACTCCCCCGCACTTCGCGGTCGGCCTCTTGCTCGACACCAGTATGGCCCGATGGGGGAGCGCCTCGTTTAGGGCATCGGCATGCGGCTAGCATCTCGTAACGTGGCGAAGGTAACGGATCTTGTCAAACGCGTGCTCGTGGGGCGCGCCCTGCGTAGCGGGCAACTCCACGAGCAACTCCTGCCCAAACGCATAGCCCTGCCCGTCTTCGCCAGTGACGCGCTCTCCTCGGTGGCCTATGCCCCGCAGGAAATCCTCGTCATCCTGTCGCTGGCGGGCGTGTCCTTCTACTCCTACAGCCCGTGGATCGCGATCGCCGTCGTGGTGGTGATGCTCACCGTCGTGGCGTCGTACCGGCAGAACGTGCACGCCTATCCGAGCGGCGGCGGCGACTACGAGGTGGCCACCACCAACCTCGGCAAGAACGCCGGCCTGACCGTGGCCAGCGCCCTCATGGTCGACTACGTGCTGACCGTGGCCGTGTCGGTGGCCAACGGCGTCGACTACGTCGGCGCGACGATCCCCTTCGTGGCCGAGCACCGGCCCGCGATCGCCATCGTCATCGTGATCCTGCTCACCGTGGTCAACCTGCGCGGCATCCGCGAGTCCGGCGCCGCCTTCGCCATCCCCACGTACGCGTTCATGTTCGCGGTGCTCGGGCTCGTCGCCTGGGGCGGCTTCCGGCTGCTGGTGCTCGGCGACGAGCTGCGGGCGCCGAGCGCCGGCTTCACGATCCGGCCCGAGCAGGCCAACCTGGCCTCCTTCGCCGCGGCGTTCCTGATCCTGCGCGCCTTCTCCTCCGGCTGCGCCGCGCTGACCGGCGTCGAGGCCATCAGCAACGGCGTGCCCGCCTTCCGCAAGCCCAAGAGCAAGAACGCGGCCACCACGCTGCTCATGATGGGCCTGGTCGCGATCTCCATGTTCGGCGGCATCATCGCGCTGGGCCTGGCCTCCGGGGTACGGGTGGCCGAGCCGAGCGTCGTCGCCCACGACCTGCTCAGGCCCGACGGCACGCCCGTCGGCGAGGGCTACTACCAGCAGCCGATCATCTCCCAGGTGGCCGACGCGGTGTTCGGCGGCGGCTCGCTGCCGTTCGTGGTGATCTCGGCGGTGACCGCGCTCATCCTGTTCCTGGCCGCCAACACCGCCTTCAACGGCTTCCCCGTGCTCGGCTCGATCCTCGCCCAGGACCGCTACCTGCCGCGCCAGCTCCACACCCGCGGCGACCGGCTGGCCTTCTCCAACGGCATCATCATCCTGGCGCTCGGCGCGTGCCTGCTGCTGTGGGGCTTCCAGGCCGATGTCAGCCGCCTGCTCAACCTCTACATCGTCGGGGTCTTCGTCTCCTTCACGCTCAGCCAGACCGGCATGGTCATCCACTGGACCCGCCACCTCAAGACCGAGACCGACCCCAAGGTGCGCCACCAGATGCACCGCTCCCGCGTGATCAACTTCTTCGGCGGCATCATGACCGGCCTCGTGCTGATCGTCGTGTTGCTGACGAAGTTCCTGGTCGGGGCGTGGATCGTGGTCATCGCCATGCCGATCCTGTTCCTCATGATGAAGGCCATCAGGCGCCACTACGACAAGGTCGCGGCCGAGCTGGAGATCACCGACGAGTACGAGCCCACCATGCTGCCCGCGCGCAACCACGCGGTCGTGCTCGTCTCCAAGATCCACAAGCCGACGCTGCGCGCCCTCGCCTACGCCCGCGCCACCCGGCCGTCCTCGCTGGAGGCGCTCACCGTGGGCGTCGAGGGCGAGGAGGCCCGCCAGCTCCAGGAGGAGTGGGAGCGGCGCGGCATCCCGGTGCCGCTCAAGATGCTCGACTCGCCCTACCGCGAGATCACCCAGCCCATCCTCGACTACGTCAAGTCCCTGCGCAGCCGCTCGCCGCGCGACGTGGTCACCGTCTTCATCCCCGAGTACGTCGTCGGCCACTGGTGGGAGCACCTGCTGCACAACCAGAGCGCCCTGCGGCTGAAGGCCAGGCTGCTGTTCAAGCCGGGCGTCATGGTGACCAGCGTGCCGTGGCAGCTGCACTCCTCCGACCGGCTCAAGGGGCGTCCTGAGCCGTTCGCGCCCGGCTCGGTACGTCGTCCCTGGCACCAGACGGTCAAGGAGGAGGAGCGGGTCAAGGGGCGCTGACCAGCGCCCGCAGCCTGCCCGTGTCCTGAGTGGTCCAGCCCTTCGGCGCGGCGACGGCCGCCCACCCGTCGACGATGTTGGCGCCGTAACGGTGGCCATGGCCCGGCGGCACGGACATCGCGGCCGTCATGTCCACGAGCACCTGCCAGAACGTCACCAGCGGGAACCAGTTCATCTGCGGGTTGACCCCCGGCCCGCGCACGCCCTCCAGCCAGGCCGGCCGGTGGTAGAGGAGCTTGGGCGACCACCAGACGACCGGGTCGGTGGCGTTCTGCAGGTAGACCACGCGGGGGGCGGGCCACGGGCCCTTCGGGCGGGACAGGTCGGCCGGGTATTGGCCGAATCGGGCGGTCCTGCCCGCCTGGTAGACCGGCCGCCACACCGGGCTGCCGCGGTCGCGGGAGGTGGTGAGCCGGTGCCAGATGTGGTTGGCGTTGGGCGGGCCGACGAACAGCGCGCCGTCGGTCCGCGTGACCAGGTCGTCGAGGTCGCGGAAGGAGCCCTCCAGCTCGTAGGAGCCGAGGCTTTCGCCGGAGAGCAGCAGGCGGGGCCGGTCGGCCGCCGGGAGCCGCGCCCACCTGGCGCGCACCGCCTCGAACAGCGCCCGGCCGGCGGCCGCCGCCTTGTCCCGGTCGGCCAGGAACGACACCCAGCTCGGCAGGTAGGAGTACTGCAGCGCGACCAGCGCGGTGTCGCCGTTGTACATGAACTCCAGCGAGTCGGCGATGTGCTGGTCGACCCAGCCGGTGCCGGTCGTGCCGAGCACCGCGAGCACCGGACGGCCGAACGCGCCCGTGCGTTCCAGCTCGCGTACGGCCACCGCGGCCTGCGCCTGGGGCGAGGAGCCCGCGTCGAGGCCGACGTAGACGCGGATCGGCTCGGTCGCGGGCCTGCCGGAGAAGGAGGTCAGCTCGGAGACCGTGGCGGCGGTGCCGGTGAAACGGCGGCCTTCCCTGCCCAGGGACTCCCAGGTCACCAGCGACCCCGGGCCGCCGGACAGCTTGGCCGAGCCGGGCCTGCGCACGCCCGGGTGGGTGCCCTCGTTGGCGACCGAGGAGACGTCGCTCATCGTGTTCAGGAACCCGGAGAACAGCACGTCGTTGGCGAACACCGCGACCAGGCAGCCGACGATCAGCACGCCGGCCACATGGCCCACATAGAACGGGACGAACCGGTCGAGCCAGTCGATCAGCCTGCGGCCGCCCAGGCGTACGAGCCGGGCGAGGAGCAGGCACAGCGCGAACAGCGTGACCGCCACCGCGACGATCACCGGGGGGAACCAGGTGATCTGGACGTCCATGCCCATCAGGGCGCGTACGTCACGCTGCCAGTCGATGCTGTACCAGAGCGCCACCACGGCGAGCCCCGCGCAGCCGCCGATCATCACCTGCCAGGCGGCCCGCCGCGCCCGCTCGGGCGGCCGGTAGGGGATCACCGCCCGGCCGAGCGCCCCCAGCGTCGCGCCGACCCCGTAGCCCATGATGGCCGTGACCGCGCCCATCACCCCCTGGAACAGCCACGTGCGGGGCAGCAGCGAGGGCGTCAGCGACGCGCAGGCGAACAGCGTGGCCAGCAGCGTGCCCCCGAATCCGAGCCGCCGCCGCACCACCCGAGGTCTGTCCATCATCACTTAGAGTATTGGATCAAAACGGGAAAGTAGTCGTGCGGGTCGCGACGCAGGGGACGCGGGCGGCGCGCGTCGCGGCTCACCATAGGGTGTGGGTGTGGAACAGGCATCTCTCGAGCTGACGGTAGGTCCGGTCGCCCATGGCGGCTGGTGTGTGGCGCGCCACGAAGGGCGGGTGGTCTTCGTCCGGCACGCGTTGCCGGGCGAGCGGGTGATCGCCGAGGTGACCGAGGAGACGACCAGGTTCCTGCGCGCCGACGCCGTGGAGATCCTGGAGCCCTCGCCCGACCGCGTCGTCCCCCCTTGCCAGTACGCGGGCCCCGGCCGCTGCGGCGGCTGCGACTGGCAGCACGCCACCCTTGAGGCGCAGCGCCGGCTCAAGGCCCAGGTCGTGGCCGAGCAGCTGCACCGCCTGGCCGGCATCGAGCGCGAGGTCGTCGTGGAGGAGGTGCCGGGCTCCAAGGACGGGCTCGGCTGGCGCACCCGCGTGCAGTTCGCCGCCACTCCCTCCGGCGAGCTGGGCTTCCGCCGCCACCGTTCGCACGACATCGAGGTCGTCGACGCCTGCCTCATCGCCCACCCGGAGGTCGAGGCGGTCGCGGCGGAAGACTACGACTGGCCGGGGGCGGCGGGCATCGAGGTCATCGCCTCCGCCGCCGGCGACCGTGCCGTGGTGGTCGCGCCGCGGCCCAGGCGCAGCGTGACCGTCCCGGAGCTCGACGCGCCCGCCTCGGTCCTGCTCGACCAGGGCAAGGGCCGTACCGTGCCGCGCCGGGGCTCCGGCGTGCTGCGCGAGCACGTGTGCGACCGCGAGTTCCGCGTGGCGGGCAGCGGCTTCTGGCAGGTGCACCC
>JABFVJ010000406.1 GCA_013362835.1 Nonomuraea sp.
GGGGAGGAGCGCTGGCGTGTCGCCGGGCGGCTCGCGGCCGGGCGGCTGCTCGTCATGGGCGCCGGCGAGGACGGCCGCGAGACCGTCGAGCTGGCCCATGAATCGCTGATCGCCGAATGGCCGCGCCTGGCCGGGATCGTGGCGGCCGACCTGCGCTTCCTGGAATGGCGTGACCTGCTCCACCAGGACATGCTGCGCTGGGAGCAGGGCGGCAGGGCCGCCGACCGGCTGCCGGGCCCGCCCGAGCTCGAACTCGCCAGGCGCTGGCTGGCAGAACGGCCCGCCGACCTGACCGGGGCCGAGCACGACTTCCTGCGGCAGGGCCGCAGGCGGCAGCGCGTACGGACGCTGCGCCGCAGGGGCGCGCTCACCGGCGGCGCGGTGGCGCTGCTCACGGTCGTCTCGCTGCTCGCCTGGACGGTCTACCAGGGCCGGGTCAGCGACCAGCGGGCCGCCGAGTCCCGCTCACGCGCCCTCGCCGGCGCCGCCGCCGACCTCGCAGAACGCGACCCCGAGCTGTCGGCCCTGCTCGCGATCGGCGCCTACCGCTCGGCCCCCACCCAGGAGGCCAGGGTCCAGCTCCTCCAGCGCTATGTCGAACACCTCTACACCAGGGGCGTCGCCGCGGGCGCGCTCGGCTCGCTCACCGCCGCCGACGCCAGTGACGACGCCCGCGTCCTGCTGACCACCCCGGGCTCGCTCTCCCGCCGCGCCACGCTGTTCACCCGCGGCGCCGACGGCCGCTACCGGCACACCCACCTGCCCGACCGGGGCATCACCAGCCAGCCCGCCGTCTCCGCCGACGGCTCCCTGATCGCGTACGCGCTCGACGACGGCAGCATGGTCTGGCACCGGGTCGACCCCGGCGACGGCGAGCTCAAGGACCAGGGCCACGTCCTGGAACGCCAGTACCGGCAGGCCCCCGCCGACGGGCCGGGCGCCGACATCAGGGCCGACGGCGACGACGGCTGGATCGCCACCACCGGCCCGAAGAAGCTCGTCCTGCAGTCCCTCGGCACCGGCGGCGACGCCCGGACCTGGCTCTACGACATCCCCGCCGACCTCGTCCGCTTCGGCCCCGACGCCAGGACCCTGGTCGTCAGGGAGAAGGGCGTGGCCAAGGTCCTCACCAGCAAGGGAAGCCCCGCCTGGAAGCAGCTCACCCTGCGCACCCTCGGCCCGGCCGACGGCCTGGCCGTCTCGGGCGACGGCACGACCGCGGTGACCTGCCGGACGAGCGACGACGGCCGCGCCGCCACGTACACGGGGTTCGCGGTACGCGACGGCAAGCGGGCGGGCGAGTTCCGCGCCGCCCGCCGGTGCGGGACGCTCGTCGTGGACGAGCACGGAAAACGCGTCACGGAACAGGGCGGCAACGGCTGGGAGCTGATCGACCTGGCGTCCGGCACCCGCGTGTCGCAGACCTGGATCGAGGCCCAGGCCGCCGTGGTCCCGATCGCGCTGGTGGGCGCGCCCGGCGCGCAGCAGCTGCTCACCAGGTCGGCGGAGAACCTGCTGCTGACCGCGCTCAGGGAGCCCGAGCAGCGCGTCGGCAACCCGACGCTGCTGCGCGAAGGGCGGCAGATGGTCGCGCAGACCGACGGCGGCGCCCGGCTGCGCCTCATGGAGACCGCCGAGCCGCAGCGCACCCTCGCCGAGGTCACCCGCACCTCCGCCCCGAAGGGCCTGAACGCCTACGGCGGCCTGCTCGTCGACGACGCCGAACGCCTCGTCGCCGACGCCGTCGCACCCGACCGGATCGTCGTACGCGCGCTGCCCGGTCTCGGCGTCGTCTCCGAGATCACCACCGCGAAGCCGCCGGACGGCGAGCACCTGTCGTACCGGTTCCAGGGCGGCGACCTCATCACCGTCGCGGGCAGGCGGCTGGAGCGCTGGGAGGTCGCGACCGGCCGCCGCAGGAGCGCGCTCGACGTCGCCGGGCCCGGCTCGGCCGTCACCGAGGTGCAGATCAGCCCGTGGAACCCCGGCCACCTGATGGTCGCCGTACGCGGCCAGGACTACCTCCACACCGTCGACCTGCGTACCGGCCAGGAGCTCAAGGACCGGCGGCTGACCGTGGGGCCCGACGGGGTCAGCGGGTTCATGTTCGACCGCTCGGGCGCCCACCTGCTGCTGTTCCGCGAGGGCTGGCTGCCGGAGGTGTGGACCACGCACCCGCTCAGGAGGGTGCTCGGCCCGCTGCGCTCGGCGGGGGAGAACCTGCTCGGCGGCGAGCGCATGACGTCCCTGATGCCGGAGAACACCGGCAAGCTCTTCCTCTTCAGCGACCAGGCGATCCGCGTCTTCGGCCTCGGCGCCGAGCGGGTGTCCTACGAGGAGGCCCTCACGTTCCGGCAGGTGCAGGACTTCCTCGCCATGTCGCCCGACGGCTCGCTGCTGCTCCGGCTCAAGGCAGGCGACAGCCGCGAGGGATACGTCACCGACCTGCTCAAGCTGGACGTCGGCACCTGGGAACGGCGGCTGTGCGAGGTGTTCGGCCGCCCCTTCACCGCCGAGGACCGTCAGCAGGTGCCGATCGCCCTGCCGGACGCCGTCTGCTGACCCTCACGCCTTGCGCCCGACCCCGCCCGCGAACGTGTGGTACGTGATCCCCTGCTCGGCCTGGTCGCCCGGCCCGGGACGCCACTCGGGCAGCGGCACCAGGCCCGGCTCGATCAGCTCCAGGCCGTCGAAGAAGGCGAGGAGCTCCGCGCGGGTGCGCCACCGGCCGGTGCCCATGGTGTCGTTGAACAGCCGTTCGGCCTCGAACGCCTGCCGCGACACCTCCGGATGCGCCTCCATCGGGTTGTGGAAGTGGGAGATGGCGACGTGGCTGCCGGGAGCCAGGCGGCGGATGAAGCGCGCGGCGAGGCCGCCCGGGTCCTCCTCGTCGGCCAGGTGGTGCAGGATGCCGAACAGCAGCAGGCCGACCGGCTCGCCGAAGTCGATGAGCCGCCCGACCTCCGGGTGGTCCAGGATGTCGTCGGGCCGCCGGATGTCGGCCTCGACGACCGTGGTGCCCTCGTCCACGGCGAGCAGCGCGCGGGCGTGGACGAGCACGATCGGGTCGTGGTCGACGTAGACCACGCGGGAGCCGGGGGCCGTGGCCTGCGCGATCTCGTGCACGTTGCCGCGCGTCGGCAGCCCCGACCCGATGTCCAGGAACTGGCGGATGCCGGCCTCGCCCGCCAGATGCCGGACGACGCGCGCCAGGAACTCCCGGTTGGCCCGCGCCGCCTGGGGGGCGTCGGGGGCGACCTTGAGCGCCATCTGGGCCACCTGGCGGTCGATCTCGAAGTTGTCCTTGCCCCCGAGCATGAAGTCGTAGACGCGGGCGACGCTGGGCTTGGTCGTGTCGACGCCCGAGGGCGCCCGCTCCTGCTCGCTCTCGGTCACGGTCGGCTCCTTCGGTACGTCGAGTCGGCTGGCGTGATCATACTTCCCGAAATGCCGAAAAATCAGGACTTGTGGGGTCCCAAGGCGTCGAACGTCACGCCGAGTCGCGGATCACCAGCTCGGTCGGCAGTATCACCGGCTCCACCGGGCCCTCGCCGTCGATGAGCGCGAGCAGCAGGCGTACGGTCCGCTCGGCGACCTCGGCCAGCGGCTGACGGATCGTGGTCAGCGGCGGGTGGGTCGAGAGCGCCACCGAGGAGTCGTCGAACCCGCCCACCGCCACGTCGTCGGGCACCCGGCGGCCCGCGGCGCGCAGCGCGGCGAGCGCGCCCGCCGCCATCAGGTCGGAGGCGACGAAGACGGCGTCGACGTCGGGCGCCCGCTCCAGCAGCTCGGTCATCGCCCGCTCGCCGCTCACCTGCGTCCAGTCGCCGTGGGCGATCAGCTTCTGGGTGGCCTTGCGGCCGAGCACGTCGGCGAAGCCTTCGAGGCGCTGGATGCCGCCCGGCGTGTCCATCGGCCCGGTGATCATCCCGATCCGCCTGCGGCCCTGGGCCACGAAGTATTCGGTCATCTGCCGGGCGCCCAGGCGTTCGTCGGTGGCCGCGTACGGGATGACGTTCTCGTGGCCGATGACGGCGCCGCAGGAGACGGCGGGCGGGCCGCTGCTCAGCGCCTCGACCAGGGGGTCGCCCGCGTGCGTCGAGACCAGCAGCACCCCGTCGGCGTGGCCGCCGCGCACGTAGCGCACCACGCGCTCGCGGTCGCCCTCGTCACCGGCCAGCATCATGACCAGCGACAGGTCGCGCTCGCCCAGCAGGCGGATCGCGACCCGGATGAGCGTGCTGTAGTTGGGGTCCTCGAACAGCTTCTCGTGCGGCTCGGACAGCACCATCACGACCGAGCCCGTGCGCTGGGTGACCAGGCTGCGGGCGGCCCGGTTGACGACGTAGCCGGTCTGGGAGATGGCCTGCTCGATCGCCACGCGCGCCGCCGGGCTCACGTACTTGTCGCCGTTGAGCAGGCGGGAGACCGTGCCGCGGGACACGCCCGCGGCGGCGGCTACGTCGTGGATCGTGGGGCGCTTCATTTGACGGCTCCGGAGGACAGGTCGGTCCTCCAGTATCGCTGCATCGTGAGGAAGAGCGCGATCAACGGCAGGATCGACAGCAGCGCCCCGGTGAGGATCAGGTTGTACAGGGCCGGCTGGTTGGCGCCCGCCGCCAGCAGCGTGTACAGGCCCACGGTGAGCGGGAACTTGCCGTCGTCGCCCAGCATGATGAACGGCAGCAGGAAGTTGTTCCAGATGGCCACGAACTGGAACAGGAAGATCGTCACCATCCCCGGCACCATCAGCGGCATCGCCACCCGCGACATCAGCCGCCACTCGCCCGCCCCGTCGATCCGCCCCGCCTCCAGCAGCGAGTCCGGCACGGCCGCCGTCGCGTAGATCCGGGCCAGATAGATGCTGTACGGATGCAGGATCTGCGGCAGCAGCACCGCCCAGTGGCTGTCGGCCAGCCCGACCTTGGAGAACAGCAGGTACTGCGGGATGGCCAGCACCACGGCCGGCACCAGGATGCCGCCGATCAGCAGGTTGAAGATCAGGTTCCGGCCGCGGAAGCGGAACTTGGCGAGGGCGTACCCGGAGATCGCCGAGACCGCGGTCGACAGGAGCGCGCCGCCGCCCGCGTACAGCAGGGTGTTGGCCGCCCACAGCCAGAACACGCCGTCGCGGTAGGCGAACAGCTCGCGTACGTTGTCCAGGAAGCCGGAGCCGAAGGCGAGCGTCGAGGTGGTGAACAGCTCGCCGGGCGACTTGGTCGCCGCGACGAGCACCCAGGCCACCGGGAACAGGCAGTAGACCGCCCCCAGCAGGAGCAGCCCGGTCGGGGCCAGCCCGGCCATCCCGCGCGCGGGACGCGCCCGGCGGTGTGTGACGGCGGTCATCAGCCCTCCCCGAAGGCGTGATTGCGTACCACGCGCAGGAAACCGAACGACAGGACGAGCGAGATCGCGGCGATGACGATCGAGGTGGCGGCGGCCGAGTAGAGGTCGCCGGTGACGAAGGCGTCCCGGTAGACCTTCATCAGCGGGCTCCAGGTGGAGCTGATCGTGTTGGTCAGCGGCCGCAGCGTGGTGGGCTCGGTGAACACCTGGATCGTCGCGATGATCGAGAACACCGTGGTCAGGATGATCGCGGGCAGCAGGATCGGGATCTTGACGCGGAGCGCGATCCCGATCTCGGAGGCGCCGTCCAGGCGCGCGGCCTCGTACAGCTCGCGGGGGATGGCCCGCAGGGCGGTGTAGAGCACCAGCATGTTGAAGCCGACGCCGCCCCACACCGCCACGTTCGCCATCGACCACGTCACCGTCGTCGCCCCCAGGAAGTCCACCTCCAGGACCTCGCGGATCGGGCTGAGCGAGGGCAGGTACAGGAAGCCCCACAGCAGCGTCGCGGCCACGCCCGGCACCGCGTACGGCAGGAAGATGGCGATCCGCGCGAACCGGGCCAGCCGCACCCGGGCCGAGTCCAGCAGCAGCGCGAACAGCAGCGCCAGCCCCAGCATCACCACCAGCACGAGCGCCCCGTAGCCGAGCACCCGCAGCCAGCCGCTCCACAGCTCGCCGTCGGACACGGCGGCGGTGAAGTTGCCGAGGCCGACGAAGACCTCGCGCCGCGCGCCCTTGCCCAGGCCGAGCCCGGACACCTTGGTCCGGTGCAGCGCCAGGTAGACGGTGTAGCCGATGGGCAGCGCCAGGAACAGCGCGAACAGCACCACGGCCGGCGTCAGGAACAGGTACGGGGCCGCGCCCCTGGACGAGCGCTTCATGAAGCGATCTGGAAGCCGGACTTGCGCATGTCGGCCACGGTCGCGTCCTGCATGCCCTGGACGGCGTCGGCGAACGCCGACTTGTTCTGCAGCGCCTTGTCGAAGCCGTCCTTGAAGGCGTTGTACGTCACGCCGACGTTCGGGCCGAAGGTGAAGCCGCGCGCCCCGGCCGAGACCGCGGCGGCCTGCTGCCAGAAGTCGGGCTGGGTGGAGAAGTAGTCGGGGGCCTGCGTGAGCGCGCCCTGCGCCTTGGTCGAGGCCGGGTAGATCGCGGCCTCCTTGACCAGCAGGTCCAGCGCGGCCGGGTCGGTGTCCAGCCAGGTGGCGAACTGGGCGGCGGCGGCCTTGTTCGGCGTCTTGGCCGACACGGCGACCGACGAGCCGCCCCAGAAGCCGCTGAAGCTCTCGCCCGCGTTCCACTGCGGCAGCGGCGCGACGGCCCACTTGCCCTTGGCCTTGGGCGCGTTGCTCGACAGCACGCCGGGCGCCCAGACCGCCGACGGCCAGGTCAGCAGCTTGCCGTCGTTGAGCGCCTTGTTCCACTCAGGGGTGAAGTACGGCATGTCGTCGATCGCGCCCTCCTTGACCAGGCCGTCCCAGTAGGAGGCGACCTTCTTGGTGGGCTCGTCGGCGATGTTCACCTTCCACGACTCGCCGCTGATCGACCACCATTGCGCGCCCGCCTGCTGCGCCAGCCCTGTGAACGCTCCCGGATCCTTGCTGGAGAACGTGCCCAGGTACGCCTTGGGGTCCTTCTTGCGTACCGTGCGGGCGGCCTCGGCGTACTCGTCCCAGGTCTTGGGGACCTCGATGCCGTACTTGTCGAACAGGTCCTTGCGGTAGAAGAGCATCATCGGGCCGCTGTCCTGCGGCAGCGCGTAGACGGCGTCGGTGCCGAGCGTGACCAGCCCCCACAGGCCCTCGGAGAACTCGCCCTTGACCGCCGCGGTCTCGGCCTTGATGTCGGCGACCGCGTCGGCGGCGATGAACGAGGGCAGGTGCTGGTACTCGGCCTGCACCAGGTCCGGCGGGTTGCCGGCCTTGGCCGCGGTGAGGAACTTGGCCGCCGCGTCGTCGCCGCCCGCCTGCTTGCTGACCGTGACCTGGATGTCCGGGTGCGCCTGGTTCCAGACCGCGACGATCTTGTCCATGTTCGGGGCCCACGTCCAGTACGTGAGCTTCACCGGGCCCTTCGGCGCGGGCGCGGAGCTCGACGGCGCCGCCTCGGAGCTTCCGGCGGGTTCGCCGGACCCGCAGCTCACGAGGGCGGCCGAGAAGGCGACGGCCAGGGCGGCGGCTGCGAGGCGGTTGGCGCGCATGCGTACCTCCAGTGGGGGGTTCTGTGAACGTGCACAGACTGACGCGGCCGAGAAACACGCGTCAAGGGGTCGTTACGCTCTCGTTAACCAGGTGAATTGGGAGTGGATGTTCCGTAGGAGGTCGTGCGACGCTACTGTGCACGTTCACAGAGCTTATCTAGGGGGATGGATGTATCCGGAGCGTCCGGCCGGTCTCGCCTTCGGCGGGGACTACAACCCGGAGCAGTGGCCGCGCGAGGTCCTGGAGGAGGACCTGGAGCTGATGCGCGAGGCCGGGGTCAACCTGGTCAGCCTGGGCATGTTCTCGTGGGCGCTGATGGAGCCGTCGCCGGGCGAGTACGCGTTCGGCTGGCTCGACGAGATCATCGACCGGCTGCACGCGGGCGGCGTCGCCGTCGGCCTCGCCACGCCCACCGCGGCCCCGCCCGCCTGGTTCGTCGCCGCGCACCCCGACGCGCTGCCCGTGACCAGGGACGGCGTGCGCATCGGCTTCGGCGGCCGGCAGAGCTGCTGTTCGAGCTCGCCGGACTTCCGCGAGGCCACGGCCCGGCTGGTGCGCGCCCTGGGCGAGCACTACCGCGACCACCCGGCGGTCGTCATGTGGCACGTGCACAACGAGTACGGCGCCCCGCTCGGCGAGTGTTACTGCGAGCACAGCGTGACCGCCTGGCGCGCCTGGCTCCGCGCGACCTACCAGGACCTGGCCGCCCTGAACGACGCCTGGGGCGCCACCTTCTGGGGCCAGACCTACACCGACTGGGACCAGATCGACGCCCCCCGCTTCAACCACACCGTCGTCAACCCCGCCCAGCGGCTCGACTACGCCCGCTTCAGCGACGGCCAGCACCGCGAGCACTACGCGCTCCAGCGCGACGTCCTGCGCGCGATCACCCCCGGCACCCCGGTGACCACGAACTTCGCCGGGACCGTCAACTGCAAGTCCACCGACCTGTGGCAGTGGGCCCGCGAGCTCGACGTGGTCGCCAACGACCACTACCTCAAGGCCGAGCGGCCCGACAACCACATCGACCTCGCCATGTCCGCCGACCTGGCCCGCTCGGTGGCCGGCGGCGAGCCGTGGATGCTCATGGAGCACTCGGCGGGCGCGGTCAACTGGCAGCCGCGCAACATCGCCAAGCGGCCCGGCGAGATGCGCCGCAACAGCCTCGCGCACGTCGCCCGCGGCTCGGACAGCGTGCTGTTCTTCCAGTTCAGGGCCTCGCGGTTCGGGGCGGAGAAGTTCCACTCCGGGCTCGTGCCGCACGCGGGCGCCGACTCGGCGCAGTGGCGCGAGGTGGTCGCACTCGGGGCCGACCTGCGCAGGCTCGCGCCGGTGCGGGGGAGCCGGGTGCGGGCCGAGGTCGCCGTCGTGTGGGACTGGGAGTCGTACTGGGCGCTGGAGCTGGACTGGCGGCCGTCGGTGGACCTGACGTTCAGGGAGCGGGTGGACGCCTTCTACGAGGCGTTGTGGCGGGAGCACGTCACGGTGGACTTCGTCCACCCTTCCGCTGATATTTCGGGGTATCGGGTGGTGGTGGCGCCGAGCGCGTACCTGCTCACCGAGGGCTCCGCCAAGAACCTCCACCGGTACGTCGAGGCGGGCGGCCACCTGCTCGTGTCGTACTTCTCCGGCATCGTGGACGAGCACGACACCCTGCACGCCGGCGCGTACCCGGGCGCGCTGCGCGAGGTCCTGGGGCTGTCGATCGAGGAGTTCCACCCGCTGCGCGAGCACGAGACCGTCGGCCTGCCCGGCGACTCGGGCCGCGTCTGGTCCGAGCGCGTACGCCCGGCCGGCGCCCGTACGGTCTGGGACTTCACCTCGGGCCCCGACGCCGGCCACCCCGCGCTCACCCGTCACGACCTCGGCGCCGGCGCCGCCTGGTACCTCGCCACCGCCCCCGTCACCGGCCTGCCCGCCCTGCTCGCCCGGGTGCTCGACCACGCCGGCGTGTCCCGCCCGTCCGGCCTGCCCGACACGCTGGAGCTGGTGCGCAGGGGCCGCCACGTCTTCCTGATCAACCACGGCGACGACCCCGTGACCGTCGAGGGGGTGAGCGGCACGAGCGTGTTCGACGGCGTACGCCACGACGGCGCGGTCACCGTCGCGCCCGGCGCGGTCACGGTCATCGAGGAAACCCCCCACCTGTAGGGAGACCCCCATGAAACGCATCCTCACCGCCCTGCTCTTACTCGCGGGCCTGGCCGTGACGCCCGCCGCGCCCGCCCAGGCCGCCCCGCGCCTGGAGATCAGGGGCGCCGACGTCTCCAGCCTGGCCAAGTCCGAGGCGCTCGGCGGCGTGTACCGCGACGCCCGCGGCCGCCGCGGCGACGCGCTGCGCATCCTGTCCGGGGCCGGGCTCAACTGGATCAGGCTCAAGGTCTGGGTGGACCCCGCCGACGGCTACAACACCAAGACCCAGGTGCTCGCGGTCGCCCGGCGGGCCAAGGCGCTCGGCATGAAACTGCTGATCGACTTCCACTACTCCGACACCTGGGCCGATCCTGGCAAGCAGTACAAACCGGCCGCCTGGGAAAGCCTCACGTTCGACCGGCTCAGGCAGGCCGTGCACGACCACACCTTCGACGTGCTCGACGCGCTGCGCCGCCAGGGCACCACGGCCGACATGGTCCAGGTGGGCAACGAGATCAACGGCGGCCTGCTGTGGCCCGACGGCTCCACCTCCGACTGGGCGAACACCGCCGCGCTGCTCAACTCCGGCTACGACGCGGTCAAGCGCGTCTCGCCCAGGACCAAGGTCGTCCTGCACCTGGCCAACGGCGGCGACAACGGCCTGTACCGGTGGTGGTTCGACAACGCCGCCGCCCACGGCGTCCGGTACGACGTGATCGGCCTGTCGTACTACCCGTACTGGCACGGCACCCTGGAGACCTTCCAGGCCAACATCAACGACGTCGCCACCCGGTACGGCAGGCCGGTGGTCGTGACCGAGACCGCCTACCCGTTCACGACGGCCGACGACGACGGCTGGGCCAACATCGTCACCTCGGCCGAGCCGTACCCCGGCTACCCGGCCACCCCGCAGGGGCAGGCGGCGCTGCTGGCCAGGGTCGCCGCCGTCGTACGCGCCGTGCCGCACGGGCTCGGCCTCGGCCTGTTCACCTGGGAGGCCACCTGGACCGGCGTGCCCGGCAACGGGTGGGACCCGGCCGACCCGTCCTCCGGCAACGGCTGGGAGAACCAGGCCCTGTTCGGCTACGACGACCG
>JABFVJ010000249.1 GCA_013362835.1 Nonomuraea sp.
TTCGTCGTGCTTCGGGGGGGTGAGGGTCCCCGGCCGCGCGGGCGGCCGGGGACGGCGGTCAGTTGATGTCCAGCGTGAACGTGCTGGTCACGTTGCGGATGTCGACGGCGTTGCCGCTCAGCCGCAGGTTGTCGAACGTGGCCGAGCCGACCGCCGGGCCCTGCCCGGGTTCGGGCAGCTCGTTGACCCAGACGCCGAAGCCGGACTTGGCGTCGAAGGCGTCACCGCTCTTGCGCGCGCCCGAGATCGACACGTTGGTGAACACCGTGTCCTGGACCGGGTTCAGCGGCTGTCCGCCCACGTAGCCGGTCTGGAACATGATGCCGCTGTAGGTCGGGTCCACGATGTCCACGTCCTTCACGCGGATCGCGGTGAACTTCTTGGAGGAGGAGAAGACCCACATCGCCGGGAACGTCTGCTGCCCCCAGAAGTGCCCACCGGCCCTGACCAGCGAGATGTTCTCGAACGTCGTCTGCCCGGGACCGAAGTCCTTCATCGGGTAGCCGAAGTCCAGCGAGCTGATCGTGATGCCCGAGTAGACCAGGGTGTCGGCGATGTAGGCGTTGCGTACCGTGTTGTTCTGGCCGCCGTAGACCGCGACGCCCGCGGCCCGCCAGGTCAGCAGCGAGGTGATGTTCTCGAAGACGTTGCCCGACTGGTCGCCGTTGACGTTGTCGGTCGCCGCGAACAGCGCGAAGCTGTCGTCGCCGGTGGCGCGGGTCTCGACGTTGGTGATCAGGTTGTCCTTGCTGGCGTTGGTGAAGTTCGCGCCGTCGGCGAAGGTGTTCCTGATCCGCGAGTTCCTGATCGTGACGTGGTCGACGTTCGTGCCCCAGAACATGCAGATCTGGTGCTCGACCCAGAGGTTGTCGATCGTCATGTTCGACACCTTCGACAGGTCGAAGACCTTGCCGGGGCCGTCGATGCGCGAGGTGTAGTTGCCGAAGTAGGCGAAGTTCGCGAACGTCGAGCCGTTGGCGGACGCCTCCGCGCGCCAGCCGACGTCGGTGCCGTCCTGGCCGGCCGGCGAGACGAACCTCGTGTACCAGGGTCCCGCGCCGATCACCTTGACGGCCTTGCCGTACACCTGGAACTTGCCCGTCGTCTGGTAGATGCCCGCGGGCAGGTAGACGCCGGTCAGGTTGCTGTCCTGGCGCGCCTTGTCCAGGGCGTTCTGCACGTCCTGGTGGCCGAACCCGGCCGGTACGGCGTAGTGCGCCGGGTCCGGGTTCGCGATCGGCGCGACCTGCTCCAGGTCGACGAAGTCGATGGCGTACGTCGTGGTGTTGGCCGGGTCCTTCTGCAGCCTGATCGTGCTGCCCTTCGGGACCGTCGTGTTGAGCATGACGTTGGCCTCGTCGTAGATGTGCCTGGGCGCGCCGGAGCCGGGGGAGTTGTTCGGGCTCGCCTCGGGGCCGTACAGCCAGGCGTACTTCGAGGTCAGGTCGATGGCCTTGTGGAAGGCGCCGTTGACGTAGACGTTCAGCGTGGAGTTCGTCCCGTCGGGGATGGAGAAGCGGGTCACCAGGGTGTTGGTGTCGGCCTTGGTGGTCCACTCGACGTAGGCGCCGGTGGTGTTCAGCGTCACCGCGCGGCGGCCCGACGCCTCGCCGGCGATCGTGCCGACGTCCCTGCTCGGGCCGGCGACCTGCGCGCCGCCGCCGATCACGCCGTCCTCGGCCTCGTAGGTGTCGTAGGGCATGTTCGCCCCGCGGCCCACGAACAGCGGCCGGCTGCCGGTGTTGTTGGCCTGCTTGACCGGCAGCTCGTTGGCGTCGTTCGCGATCACGGTCTTGACCGTGTACCTGCCGTTGGCGGCGGTCCACGTGCCGAGGGTGACCGGGCTGGTCGTCGCGCCCGCGGCGATCACGCCGGTGTGGGAGCCGGTGAGCGTCTTCACGACCGTGCCGGACTCGTTCGCGACGGTGAGCGTGATCGCGTGCGCGCCGGAGGCCGACGCGACCGTGCCCTGGTTCTTGATCGCCACGGCGAACGTGACCGTGCTGCCGTTCGCCGGGTTGCCCGGCGTCCAGGAGACCGGCGAGGCGACCAGGTCGGAGCTGTCCACCTGCTTGACCACGAGGGGGGAGGCGCCGGTGAAGGAGTTGTTGGTCTCGTCCTGCTCGACGACCGCGCCGGGGTCGTCGGCCTTGGCGGTGACCGGGTAGGACCCAGCGTCCCTTGTCCCGATATTTGCGGACACGGTGGTGGAGGCGCCGGCGGCCAGCGTGCCCACGTTCGCGGTGCCGGCCTTGGCCGTGCCGAGGGAGAAGGCGAGGGTGGACGCGGGCGCCGGGGCGCTGCCCGCGTTCTTCACCACGGCCGACAGCGTGACCGCGTCGGTCTCCACCGGCGACTGCGGCGACCACGACACCGAGGTGACGGTCAGGTCGGGGTTCGGCGCGGCCACGCCCATGACCTGGAGCTCGGCGACCTGCCCCGCCGGAGCCCCGGTGTTGGCGGTGAACGACAGCCGCACGTCGGCCACCCGCGCGCTCACCGGGACCGTCACCGTGTTGCCCGTCGCCGGGTTGAACGTGTACGACGCCGAGGACACCAGATTCGTGAACCCGGACGCCCCCTGCTCCCTGCCGAGCACCTGGAACGTCTGCGTACGGGTGCTCCACACGGTGGCCGGGTCGAGCCGCACGACGATCGAGGACACGTCGGCGTTCGCCCCGAGCTGGACGGTCAGCGTGTTCGGGTAACTGCCGCCCGCGCCCTCCCAGTACGTCGTCACGCTGTTGTCGTTGGCGTTCGCCGCCACGTACGTGTGCACGAAGGAGGACGCGGTGACCGGCTTGCCGGCGGCCAGGTTGGAGCCGCCCCCGCCGCTGCCGGTGCGGGTGACGGTGTTGCTCGCGGGCGACTGGTTGCCCGCCGCGTCCTTGGCCTTGACGTAGTAGGAGACCGTGGCCGAGCCGGGCTGGTTGTCGGTGTAGGTCAGGACGTTCCCCGCGACGCTGCCGCGCAGCGTGTTGTTCGCGTAGACGTCGTAGCCGGTGACGCCCACGTTGTCGGTGGCGGCGGTCCAGGTCAGCTTGATCTGGCCGCTCGCGGGCTCGGTGTGGGCGAGGTTGCCGGGGGCGGTCGGGGGCTGCGTGTCACCGGTGCCGGGGCCGTACACCTCGAACTCGGAGAGCTGGCCGGCGGGCCAGCCGGTGTTGGCGGTGACGGTCAGGCGGACGTACCGGGCGGTCGCCGCGGTGAAGGTGATCGTCGCGGCCGGGTTGAACGTGCGCGCGGCCGAGGCCGAGAGCGTGGCGAACGTCGAGCCGTCGGTGCTGCCCTGGACCGACAGCGTCTGCGTCCTGGACTCCCAGACGGACGGCAGCTTCAGCACCAGCTCGTTGACGCTGACCGCCGAGCCGAGGTCGACCTGGATCCACTGGGGGAAGGCGTTGTTGGCGCTCTCCCAGTAGGTGGACGGGTTGCCGTCGGTGGCGTTGCCGCCGCCGTAGACGTCGGTGGTGCTGCTCACCGCGACCGGCCTGCCCGCCGCGAGGTTCGGGCCCGCGGCCGCGGCGGCGGGCAGGGCGGTCCAGCCGATCATGGCGAGGGCGACGGACAGGGCCGCCGCCAGCAGTCGTAAGAGGGAGGGCTTGCGGTTCATGGGGGGTGTGACCTCTCGTAGACCTGGAGGATTGCCCGCACCTTAAGTTGACTCACAGAAATCCGCAATGTTTCTACTTCGTTTCGCAAATAGTTGACTGCACGTGGGTATCCCGCCATTACCGAACACGCCAGGTCATCCTGTCCCTGGAACGCGCCGATCCGGGATCGTCCCACTGCAAGGCGGACAGCATGGAGGCCGCAAGCTGTTGCAAATGCTTGCGGATTTGGTCGTATAGTTTGCGCATGACCCGACGACTCGGAGACGTGGCCAAGAAGGTCGGCATGAGCGAGGCGACCGTGAGCCGGGTGCTCAACGGCAAGCCCGGCGTGTCGGAGGCCACCAGGGAGGCCGTGCTGACGGCGCTCGACGTCCTCGGGTACGAGCGCCCGACCCAGCTGCGCGGCACCCGCGCCCGGCTGGTCGGCCTGGTGCTCCCCGAGTTGCAGAACCCGATCTTCCCCGCGTTCGCCGAGGTCGTGGGCGGCGCGCTGGCCCAGCAGGGCTTCACCTCGGTGCTGTGCACGCGCACGGTCGGCGGGGTCAGCGAGGCCGACTACGTCGACCTGCTCCTGCAGCAGCAGGTCTCCGGCGTGGTGTTCGCCGGCGGCCTCTACGCCCAGGCCGACGCCTCCCACGAGCACTACGAGCTGCTCTACGAGCGCAAGCTGCCGACCGTCCTGGTCAACGCCGCCGTCGAGCACCTGGGGTTCCCGCAGGTCTCGGCCGACGACGTGGTGGCCGCCGAGATCGCGCTCGGCCACCTGCGCAGCCTCGGCCACGAGCGGGTGGGCATGGTGCTCGGGCCGCGCGACCACGTGCCCTCCCGGCGCAAGCTCGCCGCCGTCGCCGGCCTGGTCGACCCGGCCCTGGTCGAGCACAGCATGTACTCGCTCGAAGGCGGCCACGCGGCGGCCGGCCGGCTGGTCGCGAGGGGCGCGACCGGCATCGTGTGCGCCAGCGACATGCTCGCGCTCGGCGCGGTGCGCGCGGTGCGCAGGGCCGGGCTGTCGGTGCCCGACGACGTCTCGGTGGTCGGGTTCGACGACTCGGCCCTGATGAACTGCACCGATCCGCCGCTCACCACCGTGCGCCAGCCGATCGACGCCATGGGCAGGGCGGCCGTCGACCTGCTGATCGCGCAGATCGACAAGCACGCCGTCCCCGCCGACGAGCTGCTGTTCGACCCCGAGCTGGTGGTCCGCGCCTCGACCGGCCGGGTACGCGACTCCGCCTGAAGACGCTCTTCCGGTGACCTAGTCGTTATCTTGCAATCGCATGTCGAAACATTGCGGACATCTGGCGAATCTGCCATTGTGAGCCCACAGCGGGGCGCCTCACCGTCCCCTCACCGCCTTGTCGGGAGCGGCATCTCGACCGGCTTCATCAAGCTTCAGAAGGGTCAGATCGATGAAGAGATCGGACTATCGCAGGACTGTGGGGCTGCTCGTGGCGGCTTGCCTGAGCATGACCGCCGCCGCCTGCGGCAGTGACGACACCAAGCCCCAGACGCAGGGCAGTGCCTCGGGTGCCGCGCAGGTGAGCATCACCGTCGCCTGCCAGCCGGCGAAGTCGGCGCCCAAGGAGCGCCAGGCGTGGGACGACGACGTGGCCGAGTTCCAGAAGGCGCACCCGGGCGTCACCGTCAAGAGCACCGACCAGCAGCCCTGCTTCGATCCCAAGACCTTCGGCCCGAAGCTCGCCGGCGGCCAGATGGAGACCGTGTTCGTGGTGCCGGTCACCAACTACAACGACGTGATCGGCAAGGGGCAGGCCCTCGACATCTCGTCGTACACGGGCGAGATCAAGAACTGGAACGACCTCCGCCAGGACGTCCGCGAGCTGGTCACCAAGGACGGCAAGATCTACGGCGTCCCCAACGTGCACTACAGCGTGGGCCTGGTCTACAACCGCGCGCTGTTCACCAAGGCCGGGCTCGACCCCGCCAACCCGCCCAAGACCTGGGCCGAGGTGCGCGAGGCCGCCAAGAAGATCGCCACGATCGGCGGCGGCGTCATCGGCTACGGCGAATACTCCGGCGGCAACACCGGCGGCTGGCACTTCAACCAGGCCCTGTACGGCCGCGGCGGCGACATGGTCTCGCCCGACGGCAAGACCGCCGCGTTCAACTCGCCCGAGGGCAAGGCCACGCTGCAGTTCCTGAAGGACCTGCGCTGGGTCGACAAGAGCACCGGCGCCAAGCTCTTCAACGGCTGGGAGCCCCTCATGCAGGCCATGGGCGCGGGCAAGGTCGGCATGATGCTCGGCGCCCCCGACGTCGTCACCGACGTGGTCAACAAGTTCAAGGGCGCGGCCACCGACTACGGCATCACCGGCTTCCCCGAGGCCAAGGCGTCGCTGAGCGGCGGCGAGGCGTTCTTCATCAACCCGAAGGCCACCCCTGAGCAGGCCAAGGCCGGTCTGGCGTGGGTCGACTTCCGCTTCAACACCGTCGACAAGGGCCGCTTCGACTTCGCCCGCGGCAAGGCGCTCGGCAACCCGGTCGGCGTCCCCGACAACGACGTCTACGGCGCCTCGCCCACCGGCAAGGCCCTCCAGGACGCCCGCAAGGCCAGCGCCACCCTGCCCGTCGAGAACTACCAGCCGTACGTGGACGCCTCGGCCACCATCCCGCCGAAGATGGAGCCGCCGCACGCCCAGGAGCTCTACGCCATCCTCGACGTGGCCATGTCGGCCGTGCTGAGCCGCGAGGACGCCAACGTCGACCAGCTGCTCGCGGACGCCGAGACCAAGGCGAACGCCATGCTGGCCAGCAAGGGCTGAGCGGATCTGAGCACCGGGGCGCCGCGTGGGCCGGCGCCCCGGTCCGTCGAGTCGGTGATCGGAGAGACATCCCATGAACATTGCGAGCGCTGGGACCGCACGACGGCCGAGGCCACCCTCGCCGCTGCGCAGGGCGTTGCAGAGGAACCTGACGGCCTACGGGTTCATGGTCGGGGCGCTGTTCTGCTTCGTGCTGTTCTCCTGGTATCCCATCGTCCAGGAGTTCATCCTCAGCTTCCAGAAGACCGACCTGGTCAACGAGCCCACGTGGGTCGGGCTGGACAACTTCCGGACCGCCTTCGCCGACCCCGCCTTCGGGCCGGCGTGGCTGAACACCCTGACGTTCACGGTCCTCGCGCTGGTGCTCGGCTACGGCCTGCCGTTCGCGGTGGCGATCCTGCTCAACGAGCTGCGGCACTGCCGGGCGTACCTGCGGTTCGTGGTGTACCTGCCGGTCATGCTGCCGCCGGCCGTGGCCGTGCTGCTCTTCCGCTGGTTCTACGACCCCGACGTCGGCCTGTTCAACCAGATCCTCGACTTCTTCTCGCTGCCCGGCCTCAACTGGATCTACTCGACCGACACCGCGCTGCTCTGCCTGGTGCTCGTCTCGACGTGGATGAACATGGGCTCGGCCACGCTGATCTACCTCGCCGCGCTGCAGAACATCTCGCCCGACCTCTACGAGGCCGCCGAGCTCGACGGCGCCGGCGTCTGGAAGCGGATCAGGAACATCACCATCCCGCAGACCCGGCTCATCCTGCTGCTCATGCTGATGTTGCAGATCGTCGCGACCATGCAGGTCTTCATCGAGCCGTACCTGCTCACCAGCGGCGGGCCCGAGAACGCCACCACCACCGTGGCCTTCCTGATGTTCCAGCAGGCGTTCACCTACAACAACTACGGCGCGGGCGGCGCGCTCGGCATGATGCTCATGGTCGTCCTGCTCGCCTTCGCCGCCGTGCAGCTCCGGCTGACCCGCGAGGAGAAGAGCTGACCATGTCGAACGTCACCCTGGAACGCCCCTCCGCGCCCCCCGCCCCAGGGCACCGGGCGAAGAAGCGGCCCAAGCCCATCGAGGTGCAGTTCCGCACGATCATCTCCCCGCACCAGCTCAACAGCCGCTGGGGACGCCGCGTCTACTGGACGGTCCTGGTCGCGACGGTCGTCACGTTCACGGTCGTGTTCCTCCTCCCGATGTACTGGATGATCACCGGCGCGCTGAAGTCGGCCGAGGAGTTCGCCCAGGTGCCGCCCACGATCTTCCCCAGCTCGCTGAACTTCGAGAAGTTCATCGAGTCGTGGGAGCTGTTCGACATCGGCACGCTGCTGAAGAACACCGTCTTCTACGCCGTCGGCGGCTGGCTGATCACGATGGCCGTCGACGTCGCGGCCGCGTACGCGCTGTCCAAGCTCCGCCCGGCGTTCGGCAACGTCGTCCTCGGGGCCATGCTGGCCACGCTGATGATCCCGCCGATGGTGGTGCTCATCCCCACCTACCTCGCCATCCACGACGTGCCGATCTTCGGCTGGGACCTGCTGAACAACCCGTGGGGCCTGTGGCTGCCCGCCGCGGCCAACGGGTTCAACATCTTCCTGCTCAAGAGGTTCTTCGACTCGATCCCGCGCGAGCTGCTCGAAGCGGCCCAGATCGACGGGGGCGGGCCGTTCCGCATCCTGTGGTCGGTCGTGCTGCCGGTCTCGCGGCCGATCCTCGGCGTGACGTCGATCTTCACGATCGTCACCTCGTTCAAGGACTTCATCTGGCCGCTGCTCGTCATGAGCGACAGCGAGAAGATGACGCTCAGCGTGGGCCTCGCCCAGACGGCGGGCGCCGTGTCGCAGGACCAGGTCATGGGAGGTCTCGTCATCGCGAGCATCCCGACCATCATCGTCTTCTTCATCTTCCAGCGGCACATCATGGCGGGACTCACCGCCGGAAGCCTCAAGGGCTAGACCGCCCCCTATCAATGGCAAGGAGTTGTCTTCAGCATGTCCGAAACGTGGTGGCGGGGAGCCGCGATCTATCAGGTCTACCTGCGCAGCTTCGCCGACGGCAACGGTGACGGCGTGGGCGACCTGGCGGGACTGCGGGCACGATTGCCGTACCTGTCGGCGCTCGGGGTGAACGCGATCTGGCTCAACCCGTGGTACCCGTCGCCGCTGGCCGACGGCGGCTACGACGTGGCCGACTACCGGGACATCGATCCCGTGTTCGGCACCCTGGCCGAGGCCGAGGAGTTCATCGCCGAGGCGCACGAGCTGAACATCAGGATCATCATCGACGTGGTGCCCAACCACAGCTCGACCGCGAGCGCGTGGTTCCAGGAGGCGCTGCGCGACCCGTCCGTACGCGACCGGTTCTGGTTCCGCGACGAGCCGGGCGACTGGCAGTCCATCTTCGGCGGCCCGGCCTGGACCCAGGTGCCCGACGGCCAGTGGTACCTCCACCTGTTCGACCCCGGCCAGCCCGACTTCAACTGGACCAACCCCGACGTGCACCGCGAGTTCCACGACGTGCTGCGCTTCTGGTACGACCGGGGCGTCGACGGCATCCGCATCGACTCCGCCGCCCTGCTGACCAAGCCCGACGGCCTGACCGGCTCGTACGAGGACCTCGACGAGGTCCACGACGTCTACCGGAGCTGGCGCCGGATCAACGACGAGTACGACGACCGCCTTCTCGTCGGCGAGGTGTGGCTGCCCGACCAGGAACGCCTGGCCCGCTACCTGCGCCCCGACGAGCTGCACACCGTCTTCAACTTCCCGTTCCTCGCCTGCCCGTGGGAGCCGGCCGGGCTGCGCGAGGTCATCGTGCAGACCCTCGCCACCCACGCCCCGCTCGGCGCCCCGCCCACCTGGGTGCTGTCCAACCACGACGTCGCCCGCGTCGTCACCCGCTACGGCCGCGCCGAGACCTCCTGGGACCACGCCAACCGCAGGGACGGCGCCCCCTCCGACCTGGAGCTCGGCTACCGCCGCGCGCGGGCCGCCGCGCTGCTCGCCATGGCGCTGCCCGGCAGCATCTACATCTACCAGGGCGAGGAGCTCGGCCTGCCGGAGGTCGACGACATCCCCGACGAGCTGCGCCAGGACCCGATGTGGCGGCGCTCCGGCCACACCGTGAAGGGCCGCGACGGGTGCCGGGTGCCGCTGCCCTGGTCGGGCGACGAGCCGCCGTTCGGCTTCGGTACGGCGACGCCGTGGCTGCCGCAGCCGGACGCCTGGAACAAGCTCACCGTCGAGGCCCAGAACGCCGATCTCGGCTCGATGCTCAACCTCTACCGCGACGGCCTGCGCATCCGTGCCGAACGGCTCGGCGACGGCACGCTCACCTGGCTCGACCTCGGCCCCGGCGTCCTGGCCTTCACCCGGGACTCCGGCCTGACCTGCGTGGTCAACCTGGGCCCGGACCCGATCCCGCTGCCCGCGCACGGCGGCGTGGCCCTGACCAGCGGTCCCCTGGACGCCGACCGCCTCCCCACCGACACGGCGGCCTGGCTCCTGCCCTGACTCCACCCGGCCCGTACCTCTGGGGTGCGGGCCGGGCAGGTTGCTGGTCTTGCGGATCAAGGGGTGCACAACGGGGCACATCCTCCTGGAGGAACTTCGTTTCCCCAGGGGAGGACGCGTGACCTTCCAGGATCCCGGGTGGCTGTGGGCGTTCGTGCTGCTGGCCGCCGCCGTGGCCGGATACGTCATCGTCCAGCTCGGACGCCCCCGCTACACGGCCCGCTTCGCGAGCCCGGCGCTGCTCCACCTGATCGTCCCCCGCCGTCCCGGCTGGTCGCGTCACGTCGGCGCGGCCCTGTTCACGGTGACGCTCGGCCTGCTCGTCGTGGCCGCCGCCCGCCCCGACGCCCCCGTACGCGTGGCCAGGGACCGGGCCACCGTCATCGTGGCCGTCGACGTGTCGCTCTCCATGGCCGCCACCGACGTCGCTCCCTCCCGGATCGGCGCGGCCAAGGCGTCGGCCAAGAAGTTCATCACCGAGCTGCCCGAACGGTTCAACGTCGGGCTGATCGCCTTCGCCCGCTCGGCCGCCGTGGTCGTCTCGCCCACCCGCGACCACACCGCCGCCGTACGCGCCGTGGACTCGCTCACCCCCGCGCCGGGGACCGCCATCGGCGAGGCCGTGTACGCCGGTCTCGACGCGATCAGCCTCCTCGACCGGCGGGCCGCCGACGACCCGCCGCCCTCGGCCATCGTGCTGCTGTCGGACGGCGACAACACCTCGGGCCGCATGGTGCCCGAGGCGGCGCAGGAGGCGGCCCGGCTCAAGGTGCCCGTCTCCACCATCGCCTTCGGCACCCCGAACGGCACCGTCATGATCGACGGCCGCCTGTCCGTGGTCCCGCCCAACCCGGAGATCCTGAACGC
>JABFVJ010000076.1 GCA_013362835.1 Nonomuraea sp.
GCGGGCCAGTCTGATACACCCTCCTCGTAGACGGGCCGCGCCCGCATCAGCCGCTCGGTACGATCCGGCTCCGCGAACGAGACGGGCCGGTCGTACCGCACGCACATCCGCGAGACATCGGCGTCCAGGTGGGTGAGCGCCAGCCCCTCCACGCCGCCCGCCGCCTCGGCCGCGTACCGGTGGGCCACCGCGTCGAAGTGCCCCACCCGGAACGCCCCCTGCCACGGCCCGGTCGCGTTGTGCGGCTCGGGCAGCTCCAGCGCGGGGTCCTCGGTCACCAGCGGCCCGGGACCGTGCCTGGTCGTGTACGTCCGCAGCACCCCGACCCTGGCCGCCCCCGCCCCCTCCAGCAGGTCGAGCGCGTTGGCGAACGTCGTCGTGCTCCACGTCGTATAGGGATCGAACCCCCACCGCTCGTCGAGCAGCACCCCCTGGGCCCCCTCGAACACGACCGGACCCCGCCTGACCAGGCGGGCGGTGAACGACGAGTCCACCAGGCGTACCCGCTCGGCGAACGCCCGGTAGACGTCCACGCAGTCTGCCACCGGCGGCCCCTCGACCCCCAGCGCCTCCCGCAACACGGTGAGCTTGCGCGTCAGCACGCCGGGCGGGTCACCGGCGCGCGGCGCGAGCGGCCCGTGCTCCAGCCAGTACGCCATGGTCTCCCCGACCCCCATCCCGCACGACCCGTGGCGCTCGGCGCCGCGCGCCAGCTCCCGCCTGCGCCCGGCCTCGACGTGGTACGGCGTAGCCAGCAGGCAGTCCCGGTCCACGGTGAGCAGCCCGAAGGGATCGGGCACCCCGAGCCGCGCCAGATGCTCGGCCTCCGCCGACAACGCCATCGGATCGACCACCACGTACCGCGACAGATGCGTACGAACCCCACGGAACGTGCCGGACCCGAACTGGGCGAACGTGTGATGCCTCCCGTCCTCCAGCACGACGTTGTGGCCCGCCTGCGCGCCCCCGTTGAAGCGGACCACCGCGTGGACGGGCCGCGTGGCGCACGCCCAGTCCACGACGGTGCCCTTGCCCGCGTCGCCGTAGCCGAGGTCGACGACGATGAGGTGGTCGCTCACGCCTGCAGCCCGTCCAGCGGCTCGGACGTCACCAGCGTGCCCCGGTCGAGCCTGGCCAGCGCCTTCGACACCGACGCCCCGGCCGTGGAGCCGAGCTCGTCCAGGTCGTCCAGGCCCTCCTCCAGGCCGATCGCGTCCTCGCCGAGCCCGACCGTGAGCGCGATCGTCTCGCACACGGCGCCGAGGTCGTCGAGCTCCAGCACGTTCTGGCCGAGCAGGTGGCGCCAGGAGGCCAGCACCTCGCGGTCGCCGGCGTGGCTGGCCCCCGCCGGGAGGATGAAGTACACGTCGTACTTCCGGGTCAGCTCGGCCACCATGTCGCTCACGCCGACGGGCTCGGCCAGCCGGTCGCCCACGACGCCCTTGACGTGCGTCCGCGACACCCGCTGGTAGGGCATCTCGTCGCCGATGATGAACAGGTAGCCGCGCTTGCCGCGCTTGTCGTAACAGTCGATCGAGGTGTGCCGGGCCATGAAGTACATGGCCAGCTCGTACGACTCGCGCTTCTGGCCGCCGCCCCCGCCCTCCAGCAGGATCAGGCCGAGCTGGTCGTCCATGCGGTTGTCGGACTCGAACTGGCCGACCTGGAGCGGGGCGCGGTCGCAGGTGGCGTCGCCGATCGCGCCGAACATGATCTGCGGGTCGGTCGCGTACCCCTTGCGCAGCAGCAGGCCGAGCAGGTCGGGCAGGCGGGTCTGCAGCGTACGCGGGACCGTGCCCATCGAGCCGGTCACGTCGAAGAGCACGGCGATGGCCAGCGAGTCGGGGTGCTCGGCCGAGTCGCGGCTCTCCCGCGTGGCCTTGAAGGGGTCGAGGTCGGGGTGGACGCGCCGGGCCCCGCTGTCGCTGTAGGCGAACGCGCTGGAGCCGGTGGCCGCGCGGTAGCGCGCGGCGGAGTCGTAGACGTTCGTGGACCAGATTCCGCTGCCCATGGCAGCCTCCTCAAAGGTGGAGCGGACGGTAGGCGCGGGGGCCGTACAGGTCGTCGAGCAGGTCGTCGAGCTCGCGCAGCAGCTCCCACGCGTCGGACGGCGGTCGCCGCAGGCAGCCGCCGAGGAAGGCCCGCATACGGCGGGGGCACTCGCCCATCAGGCGCTCGACGCACCTGGTGAGGGCGACGATGTCGGCCCGCTCGTCGAGCCGGCGCGCGTGGCACCAGTCGACGAGCACGAGCCCGTGGTCGATCGGGTGGACGAGGACGTGGCGGGGGAGCACGGCGCCGTGCCCGGCCCCGGCCCGGTGGGCGAGCCCGGCGGCCACGAGCAGGCGTCGCCAGATCCACGCCGCGTCGCGGGGATCGAGGCCGGTGCCCACCCGTTCGAGGGTGACGAACCCCTCGGGGGCCCGGCTGATCACGTTCGCCTGACGTACGGCGCCGCCGGTCCTGTACCGGAACGTCGTGACGAGGCG
>JABFVJ010000198.1 GCA_013362835.1 Nonomuraea sp.
CATCCCGCCGCTTGCCGTGCTGTCGTACGGCCCCCGGGCGACCGCCGTGCTCGGCGCCCTCGTGGTGACCGTCCTGGTCGTCCCGGCGTTCCGGCTCGACGACCCCGGCAGCGCCGACCTGCTCACCGTCGCCTTCGTCTCGGCGCTGAGCGTGGTCGTGTCCTACGTGCGCAGCCGCCGGGACGCCCAGCTGGTCACCGAGCGGGCGGTCGCGGAGGCGGCGCAGCGGGCCGTCGTGCCGCCGTTGCCCGAGCGGGTCGGGCCGGTGCGGTGCGTGGGGCTGTACCGGGCGGCGCAGCGCGGGACGCTGGTCGGCGGCGACTTCTTCGACGTACGCCAGGGGCCGCACGGCGTGCGGGCCGTGATGGGGGATGTGCAGGGGCACGGGCTGGCGGCCGTCGCCACGGTCGCCTCGCTGCTGGGCGCGTTCCGGGAGGCGGTGCTGGACGAGCCGGACCCGGAGTCGGTGGCGGCGCGGCTCGACCGCCGGCTGGTGGTGGACTCGGCGGACGTGGAGCACGCCGAGCTGTTCGCGACCGCCGTGCTGCTGGACTTCGCCGCCGACGGCCGGGCCGTGCGGATCGTGGTGTGCGGGCATCCGGCGCCGGTGCTGCTGCGCGGGGGGCGGGCCGTGGAGCTGGAGGTGGCGGCCGGGGTGCCGTTGGGGCTGGGGCTGGCCGACGCCGGGCGGCCGACCGGGCTCACCGTGCCGTTGCGGGGCGGTGACCGACTGTTCCTGGCGTCCGACGGGGTCAGCGAGGCCAGAGGCGCGGGCGGGGTGTTCTATCCGCTCACCGAGCGGCTCACCGGCTTCACGGACCTCGAACCGGCGGTCCTGGTGGAGCGGGTGTGGCGTGATCTGCTCGGCCACTGCGGAACCGCCGTCGACGACGTGACGATGCTCGTCCTCAGCCCTGCATGACCTTCGGCCGCTCGGCCATCGCCTGCCGGTCCCCCTCGGCGTCGATGTGCGGCAGGATCCGGTCCAGCCACCGCGGTGTCCACCAGGCGTGCCGGCCGAGCAGGGTCATCACGGCGGGCACCATCAGCAGCCGCACCACGGTCGCGTCGATCAACACGCTCACCGCGAGGCCCAGTCCGAGCATCTTGACCACGATGTTGTCGCTCACGATGAACGCGGCGAACACACTCACCATGATCAGTGCCGCGCAGGTGATGACCCGCGCGGTGATCTCCAGCGCGTGGGCGACCGACGCCTTGGCGTCCCCGGTGCGCAGCCAGGCCTCGTGGACGCGGGACAGCAGGAAGATCTCGTAGTCCATGCTCAGCCCGAAGATGATCGCGAACATCATCATCGGCACATAGCTCTCGATGGGCACCTTGCCCGAGACGCCGAGCGCGGGCCCGCCCCAGCCCCACTGGAAGACGGCGACGACGACCCCGTACGAGGCCGCGATCGACAGCACGTTGAGGACGGCCGCCTTCACGGCGACGAGCAGGCCCCGGAAGACGGCGAGGATGATCAGGAAGGCCAGGGCGACCACCACGCCGATGATCAGCGGCAGCCGGCTGGACACGATGTCGCGGAAGTCGACCTGCGCGGCCGTGGTCCCGGTGACATAGCCCTGGGCGTCGGTGCCGGAGACCGCGGCGGGCAGGGTGTCGTCCACCAGACGGTTCGTCAGGTCCGTGGTGTCGGCGCTCTGCGGGGACTGTTTCGAGTAGACGGTGCCGATCAGCACGTCGCCGTCCTTGGTGGTGGTCAGCGGCGTGACGAAGGCCGCGCCGGACACAGCGTCAAGGGTCTTCGGGACCTGTGTGGCGAGCGTGGAGCGCTGTGAGGACGACGCCGCGGTCTGGTCGATGACGACGGTGAGGGGGCCGTTGGAGCCGGGTCCGAACGCGTCCGTCATCAGGTCGTAGGCGCGCCGGTCGGTGAAGGAGGTGGGGTCGGCGCCGTCGCCGATGTGGCCGAGCTGGATGGAGAAGACCGGGATGGCGAGGACGACCACCGTCACCACGCCCGCGGCGAGATAGCGCAGGGGGTGGTGTTCGACGCGCTGGGCGTAGCGGTGCCAGGTGCCCTGCGGGGTCTCCCCCGGGGCGGCGTCGGTCTCGGCGACGGGGCGGCGCACCCGGTAGCGGTCGATGCGGGTGCCGATGAGGCCGAACAGGGCGGGCACCAGGGTGAGCGCGCCGAGCACGGCGGACACGACCGTCACGGCCGCGGCCAGGCCGAGTTTGCTGATGAAGGTCACGCCGGACGCGGACAGACCGCCGAGCGCGACGATGACCGTGCAGCCGGAGACGAGGACGGCCCGGCCGCTGGTGGCGTTGGCGCGGCCCGCGGAGACCACCGGGTCGGCGCCGTCCATGAGGTTCTGCCGGTGCCGGGTGATCTGGAACAGGGCGTAGTCGATGCCGACGCCCAGACCGATCATCGTGGCCAGGGTGGGCGAGACGGTGGCGAAGGTGAACGCGGCGGCGAGCAGTCCCAGACAGGCCAGCCCGCCGAGG
>JABFVJ010000381.1 GCA_013362835.1 Nonomuraea sp.
GAGCCGCCCTGCTGCGGAACTGGCTCGCGACCGTATGAGCGCCGCATGAGCAAGGAGCGGGCGCGCCGGCGGGCCGAGCGTGAGGCTGAGCGGGCCCGCGCGGCGCGGCGCAACGAGGAGCGGCAGGCGCGCAGATCCCGGCGTCGCGCGTTCGTCGGCCGGCTCGTCCCGCGCCCGGTCAGGTTCGCCCGCCAGGGCGGCCTGATCGCTCGCCGCCACCGCGCCCAGAACCTCGTCGTCGCGGCGGGCTTCCTGCTCGTGCAGGCGATCGTCTGGCTGATCTGGGGTTCGGCCGGGATCAGCCTCGCGGTGCTCGTCTTCTCCCTGCTGCTCGCCCCTGTAGTCGTGACCCTCGCTTTCGACCGGAGGACCTGAATGTCGCTCGTATTGCTTCCCGCCGTGGACGTGGCCGATGGCCAGGCCGTACGCCTCGTCCAAGGTGAGGCCGGTACCGAGACCGGCTTCGGCGAGCCGCTCGCCGCGGCGCTGGCCTGGCAGGAGGCGGGCGCCGAGTGGGTGCATCTGGTCGACCTCGACGCCGCCTTCGGCAGGGGCTCCAACAAGGAGCTGATCAGCGAGGTGATCGGCAAGCTCGACGTCGACGTGGAGCTGTCGGGCGGCATCCGCGACGACGAGTCGCTGGCCGCGGCCCTGGCCACCGGCTGCCGCCGGGTCAACATCGGCACCGCCGCCCTGGAGAACCCCGAATGGTGCCGGAAGATCATCGCCGAGCACGGTGACAGGATCGCGGTGGGGCTCGACGTACGCGGCTCCACGCTGGCCGCCCGCGGCTGGACGAAGGAGGGCGGCGACCTGTGGGAGGTGCTCGACCGCCTGGAGGCCGACGGCTGCGCCCGCTACGTCGTCACCGACGTGACCAAGGACGGCATGCTCCAGGGCCCCAATCTCGACCTCTACCGGCGCATCTGCGCCCGCACCGACAAGCCCGTGATCGCCAGTGGCGGAGTGTCCAGTCTTGATGACCTGGTGGCACTCGCTTCTCTCGTCCCGGTCGGACTGGAGGGGGCCATCGTGGGCAGGGCCCTGTACGCTCACGCGTTCACTCTGGAAAACGCGCTGGCCGCGGTACGCGTGTAGCTTCGCCGGGAGGGGGCGGAATGAGCGTCAGCATGGAGAGCACCGGTCCGAGGGTGTTTTCGGGCGGCGTCTGGGAGGAGAAGTACGGCTATGCCCGCGCCGTGGTCGTGGGCGAGCGCGTGATCGTGTCCGGCTGCACGGCCACGATCGACGGAGAGGTGCGCCACGTCGGCGACGCCTACAGGCAGGGCCTGACCGCGATCGACATCGCACTCGACGCGGTCCAGATGGGCGGCCTGACCCGCGAGGACGTGGTCATGGTCCGCTACTACGTGGTGGAGCAGCGCCACTTCGACCTCGTCGGCAGGGCCATCTTCGAGGTCTTCGGGCACGTGCGGCCCGCCTGCACAGGAGTGAGGGTGGCCGGGCTGGTCGACCCCCGGATGCTGGTCGAGATCGAAATCGAGGCACTGCGAGCATGACCGTAGCGGTAAGAGTGATCCCCTGTCTCGACGTCGACGCCGGGCGGGTGGTCAAGGGCGTCAACTTCGCCAACCTGCGCGACGCGGGCGATCCGGTCGAGCTGGCCAGGCGTTACGACGAGGAGGGCGCCGACGAGCTGACCTTCCTCGACATCACCGCCTCGTCGGGCGAGCGGGAGACCATGCTCGACGTGGTGCGCAGGACCGCCGAGCAGGTGTTCATCCCGCTCACCGTCGGCGGCGGCGTACGTGCGGTCGACGACGTCAACCGGCTGCTGCGGGCGGGGGCCGACAAGGTGTCGCTGAACACGGCGGCCATCGCCAGGCCCGAGCTGCTGACCGAGTCGTCGCGGCGGTTCGGCGCCCAGTGCGTGGTGCTGTCGGTCGACGCGCGCCGGGCGCCCGGCACCGCGAGCGGCTTCGAGGTGACCACCCACGGCGGCCGCCGCGGCACCGGGATCGACGCCGTGGAGTGGGCCGCGCGCGGCGAGGAGCTGGGCGTGGGCGAGATCCTGCTCAACTCCATGGACGGCGACGGCACCCTCGACGGCTACGACCTGGAGATGCTGCGCGCGGTGCGCGCGGCGGTGCGGGTGCCGGTGATCGCCAGCGGCGGCGCCGGCCGGCTGGAGCACTTCGCCCCGGCGGTCGCGGCCGGGGCCGACGCCGTGCTGGCGGCGAGCGTGTTCCACTTCGGCACGCTGAAGATCTCCGACGTCAAGGACACGCTGCGCATGGCGGGCCACCAGGTCCGCTGAGCCCGCCGGCCCCGCCCTGGGCGGGGCCGGACGGTGGGATCAGAACACCCGCATGTGCTGGAAGAGCTCGTACGAGGCGTCCTTGGCGGCGAACGCGGCCGCCTCCGAACGCTTGACGGCCAGGTACGCGTCGCGCCGCAGCGGCCCGAGCGCCTCCATGAGCAGTTCGTCGGCCTCCAGGGCGTCGAGCGCCTCCTCCAGGGAGCCGGGCAGACGCGGGTAGCGGCCGGGCCGGGTGTCGGGGTCGACGTCCACGGGCTCGCCCGGGTCGAGCTTGCGCCGGACGCCGTCGAGGCCGGCGTGGATGACCGCGCCGAGCGACAGGTAGGGGTTGGCCGAGGAGTCCGACGGTTTCAGCTCCAGGTTCGGCTCGCCGCTCTCGCCCAGCGGCGAGCACACGCGGACCGCGGCCTCGCGGTTGTCGGTGCCGTAGACGGCGTACGCGCTCGACCACATGCGGGGCGCCAGGCGGCGGAAGCTGTTGACGCTGCCGCAGGTCAGGGCGGTCAGGGCGGGCAGGTGGGCGATCAGGCCGCCGATGAACCCGGCGCGCGCCTCGCCGTCGTCGGCGAAGAGGTTCTGGTTGTCGCGCCACAGCGACAGGTGCAGGTGGGCGCCGTTGCCCGCCTGGTCGGCCAGGGGTTTGGGGGCCAGCGTGGCCCACATGGACATGCGCATCGCCATGCCGCGCACGGTCTCGCGGTAGAGCACGTGGTTGTCGGCGGCGCGCAGGGCGGGCGCGTGGCGGATCGACAGCTCCTGCTGGCCGGGGCCGAGCTCGGGATGGTAGTGCTCGACGCGCAGGCCCTGGGTCTCCAGGGCGCGCATGAGCTTGATCGTGTAGTCGTGGGCGGTGTCGAAGCCCGCGCCGGCGTAGCAGAGAGAGTCGTCGAGCGGCACCAGCCGGTCGGGGCCGCCGCCGGGGTCGGGCAGGCGGCGGCCGAGCGTGAACTCGGGCTCGAACGCGGCCTCCATCCGGTAGCCGTCGCCGGCCAGCTCCGCGACGGCGTCCTTGAGGAACGTCCGCGCGCAGGCGCCCCACGGCGAGCCGTCGGGGGTGCGCAGGTCCGACAGCATCGCGGCGGCGCCCGGGGCGTGGGGCAGCGGGACGTAGGTGGCGGGGTCGGGGACGATGCGTACCTCGCCCACCGGACCCAGGTGCTCGACCTCCTGGAGCTGGTCGAGCATGTTCATCGCCATCATGGCCACCGTGTGCCCGATGCCCGTGTCGAGCCGTTCGGCCAGCCGGGAGCGGGACGCCGCCTTGCCGCGGATCACGCCACCGTGGTCGGCGTACAGGAACCGGATCAGCTCGATGCCCTCGAGCTCGGCCCGTTCGAGGATGCGCCGGGCGTGAGGATCGAGCTGACTGATCTTGGTGCCGCTGGGGCGATCTCTCATCCTGCCTGCGTAACACGATCTGCCAGCGCGGGGAAGCACCTGACGCAGACAGAACCCCGACGTCAGGTCAGAACATTTGTGAAGAAGACAGCCAATTGGTTGGCTCCTTGGACAATTCCGTCAAACACGCCGTTGACCGCGGCCGCCGCCTGGGCCGGCCGGGTGAACAGGTAGAAGACCACGAACGCCACCAGAACGTACGTAGCCACCTTCTTGACCTGCATGGGGGGCCTCCTGCAGTCCATTCCCAGCCGTATATACCCGGATCTGGGCGATCACGGTCATCTTCTGTGAAGATGTCCAAGATCCTAACCGGGGGGCTTCTTTCCTGTGCCATCGTACGGGCTGGAGGTTTAAGGCGAGTGGTTTCCGGGGCGAGGGTTTCGGTCAGAACCCGAGCCTGGCTCCGGTCGCCCGCGCCACGGCGTCGTCGTCGCCGGTCAGCTCCACGCGGGCGTGCGCCTGGCGGCCGAAGCAGAACAGCAGCAGCTCCGAAGCCGTCCCCGTGACCTGGACGTTGGCGCCCTCCCGCGCCCCTCCGAGCGCGACCCCGCCGCCGGTGCGGCGCAGCACCAGGCGGACCGGCGAGCGGCGCAGCATGATCCTGGCCCCCGCCGAGACCCGCTTCCACATCAGCCGGTCGAGGTCGGCGGGCAGCTCGCGGGGCTCCCATCCGGGCTGGGCCCGGCGCACGTCCTCGTGGTGGACGAAGTACTCCAGGGTGTTGACCGCCGTGTCGAGGAAGGGCAGCAGCCCGTAGACGCCGCCCGGCTCGCGGACCAGGCCGACCAGTTCGGGGTAGGGGTGCTTGGCCTTCAGGCCGTTCTGGACCGAGGCCGTGTAGCCCGCCAGCGCGCTGATCCCGATGCCGCCCATGGCGTCGGGCCTGCGCTCGCGCAACACCAGGTGGGCGGCCAGATCGTAGGTGTCCCAGCCGGCGCACAGGGTGGGCGCGCCGGGGCCGAGCCGGTCGAACAGGTCGCAGAGCGCGGCGCGTTCGCCACGAGCGTGAGTCACGTGACCAAGCCTACCTGTGGGAATAAGGAGAAGATCGGACGTGATAGGGACATAGATACAAATTTCGACGTTTGAAGGGAAAACCACCGAGTGGCGAGCAAGGTCACGTCGGCCGTCATGCGTCAAGGGCTGCGTGTCCTTGGGGTGGCCATTCGCACGGAGAGAGCCGTGTTCGCGGTGGCCGCCTTGGCCAGCGCGGTCTACGGAGGCATGACCGTCGCCTCAGCCTGGGCACTGGGCTGGGCGACGCAGAACGTGGTGCTGCCCGCCTTCGACAAGGGCGAGACCGCCGCGGGCGCGCTGTGGACGGGAGCCCTGCTCATCGTCGGCACCGCGCTGCTCAAGGCCATCGGCGTGGCCGGGCGGCGCATCCTGGCCGGCGTCGTGCAGTACCGCATGCAGGCCAGGTCGCGCAGGGACGTGACCAAGCAGTACCTGCGGCTGCCGCTGTCCTGGCATCACCGGCACCCGACCGGGCAGCTCCTGTCGAACGCCAGCGCCGACGCCGAGGCCGCCTGGGCGCCGCTCGCGCCGCTGCCGATGGCGGTGGGCGTGCTGGTCATGCTGTTCACCGCGGCCATCGCGATGGTGTTCACCGACACCGTGCTCGCGCTGGTGGGTTTCCTGATCTTCCCGGCGATCGCCGTGCTGAACCTGGTCTACCAGCGCCGGCTCAGCCCGCTCGCCACCCGCGCCCAGCAGCTGCGCGCCGAGGTCAGCGAGATCGCGCACGAGAGCTTCGACGGCGCGCTCGTCATCAAGACCCTCGGCCGCGAGGAGCTGGAGACCGACCGCTTCCGCCGCCGCGCCCACGAGCTGCGCGACGCCAACATCGCCGTCGGCCGGGTGCGCGGCCTGTTCGACCCCATGCTGGAGGCGCTGCCCACGCTCGGCGTCCTCGCCGTGCTCGCGGTCGGCGCGATGCGCCTGTCCACGGGCGCGATCGACTCCGGCGACCTGGTGCAGGTGGCGTACCTGTTCACGCTGCTGGCCTTCCCGATCAGGGCGCTCGGCTGGGTGCTGGCCGAGCTGCCGCGCAGCGTCGTCGGCTGGCAGCGGGTGCAGGCCGTGCTCGACGCCGAAGGCTCCATGGAGTACGGCGAGAGCGCCGCGACCTCCGCCGAGCCCGCCGAGCTCACGGTCTCCGGCGTCTCCTACGCCTACGGCGAGTCGGAGGTCCTGCACGACGTCACCTTCGACGTGCCCGCCGGCCGCACCGTGGCCCTCGTCGGCCCCACCGGATCGGGCAAGTCGACCCTCGTGCAGCTGCTCGTCCGGCTCGTCGACCCCGGCTCGGGCCGGGTGCTGCTCGACGGCGTCGACGTGCGCGACCTCGCCTACGGCTCCATCGCCGGGTCGGTCGCGCTGGTGCCGCAGCAGACGTTCCTGTTCGACGACACCGTACGCGGCAACGTCGCGCTCGGCCTCGACGTCGGCGACGAGGACGTGTGGGCGGCGCTGCGGGTGGCCCAGGCCGACGGGTTCGTCGGCCGCCTGGGCGAAGGGCTCGGCACGCGGGTCGGCGAGCGCGGCGCGTCGTTGTCCGGCGGCCAGCGCCAGCGCGTGGCCCTGGCCCGCGCCGTGGTCCGCCGCCCCCGCCTGCTCATCCTCGACGACGCCACCTCCAGCGTGGACCCCCAGGTCGAGGCCAAGATCCTGCGCGGGCTCCGCGACAACGCCCAGTCCTCGACCGTCGTGGTCGTCGCCTACCGGATGGCCACCATCGCCCTGGCCGACGAGGTCGTCTACCTCGACCACGGCCGCGTCGTGGACCGCGGCTCCCACGAGGACCTGCTGGCGCGCTGCGAGGGCTACCGCAACCTGGTGACCGCCTACGAGCGCGAGGAGGCCGAGCGGGTCGCCATCGACCTGTCGCTGGCCGAGGACGCCGAAGAGGGCCTGGAAGAAGAGGGACTGGAAGAAGAGGAAGAGGTCAGCGCATGAGCGAGGCGCTCCAGGGCAACGTCGACCGTTCGGCGCTGGCCACCATCTGGCACGGCCTGTCGCTCACCCCCGAGTTCCGCAAGGGCCTCGCCGGCACGCTGGCGCTGGCCGTCGTCGCCACCGTCGGCAAGATCATCGTACCGATCGCGGTGCAGCAGACGATCGACACCGGCATCAAGGGCGGCACGCCCGACCTGCCCTACATCACGCGGGCGGTCCTCGTGTGCGCGGCGGCCGTGGTGCTGACCGCGCTGGCCGGCTACATCATGAACGTGCGCCTCTACAAGGCCACCGAGTCCTCGCTCGCCACCCTGCGCGTACGCGGGTTCCGGCACGTGCACGACCTGTCGGTGCTCACGCAGAACAGCGAGCGCAGGGGCGCGCTCGTCTCACGCGTCACCAACGACATCGACCAGATCAGCACGTTCATGCAGTGGGGCGGGCTGATGATCATCGTGGCGTTCGGCCAGCTGTTCGTGGCCAGCGTGCTGATGCTCGTCTACTCCTGGCAGCTCACGCTGCTGGTGTGGGTCTGTTTCGTGCCGCTGATGGTGGCGCTGCCGCGCTTCCAGCGGTTGTTGTCGCGGGCGTACACGACGGTGCGCGAGCGGACCGGCGACATGCTCGCCGCCGTCAGCGAGTCCGTGGTCGGCGCGGCCGTCATCAGGGCCTACGCCTCCGAGCGGCGCACCGCCGAACGCATCGACAAGGCCGTGGACGCCAACAGGACCGCCCAGGTCAAGGCGCAGACCATCGTCGGCTTCGTCTTCCCGCTGACCGAGATCGTGGCCGCGCTGGCCATCGCCGGCATCGTGCTGCTCGGCGTCAGGCTGGGCCTGGACGGCGAGATCACCGCGGGCAAGCTGGTCGCCTTCCTGTTCCTGGTCACGCTGTTCGTCTCGCCGCTGCAGACCGCCACCGAGGTGCTGAACGAGGCCCAGAACGCCGTCGCCGGATACCGCCGCATCCTGGGCGTCCTGGACACCCCGCCCGACGTCGCCGACCCGGGCGAGAAGGGCGTACGGCTGCCGCGCGGGCCGATCTCCGTCGCCTTCGAGGACGTGCACTTCGCCTACCCCGGCGGTCCGCCCGTCCTGCGCGAGGTGTCGCTGACGATCCCGCCGCGCTCGCGCGTCGCGGTCGTGGGCGAGACCGGCTCGGGCAAGACCACGTTCGCCAAGCTCCTGACCCGCCTCATGGACCCCGCGTCGGGACGTGTCACGGTCGACGGCCACGACCTGCGCGACGTACGTTTCTCGTCGCTGCGCGAGCGCATCGTCATGGTCCCGCAGGACGGCTTCCTGTTCGACGGCACCCTGGAGGAGAACGTCCGCTACGGCAAGCCGGGCGCCACCCGCGAGGAGATCTCGCTCGCCATGACCGAGCTCGGCCTGGCCGACTGGGTGGAGGGCCTGCCCGCCGGCCTGGACACGCCGGTCGGGCAGCGCGGCGAGTCGCTGTCGGCCGGTGAGCGCCAGCTCGTCGCCCTGGCCCGCGCCTACCTCGCCGACCCCGACCTGCTGCTGCTCGACGAGGCCACCTCGGCCGTGGACCCGGCCACCGAGGTACGGCTGGCCCGCGCCCTGGAGGGCGTCACCCGGGGCCGCACCGCCGTCTCGATCGCCCACCGGCTGTCCACGGCGGAGAACGCCGACGAGGTGCTGGTGTTCGACACCGGCCGCCTGGTGCAGCGCGGCCCGCACGCCGCCCTGGTCACCGAGCCCGGCGTCTACGCCGACCTGCACGCCTCCTGGATCTCGGCCGCCCACTCCTGAGCGGTCACTCGCCGATGGCGGCCGTGAACGTCACGCTCGTGCCGCCCGGCCCGGACACGATCGTGATCTGGTCGCACAACATCCGGGTCAGCCACAGCCCCCGCCCGCGGAACTCGAACCCCGTGGGCGGGGGCGTGTCGCTCATCCACCCGGCCGGCAGCCCCGGCCCCTCGTCGGTGACCTCGCACCACAGCCGCCCGTTGTGCGACCACAGCCGCAGCCGCCCGTGGCCGCCCCCGTGGACGACCGCGTTGGTGGTGATCTCGTTGACCACCAGCACGAAGTCCTCCAGCCGCCTGCCGCTCAGCCCCTCGTACGCGGCCTGCTCGGCCACCGCCCTGCGAAGACACGTGATGCGCCCGCGCGCGAAGGTCGCGCAGAGCACCTGCCTACACATCTCCCACCCGGCGGACGGCGATGAACTCGTCGGCCCTGATCAGCCGGAGCACCCGGGCGACGGCCTCCCCGCAGACGATCACGGTGGACCCCGGCGGCCTGGCGGCGGCCGTGACCGTCAGCAGCTGCGCGGATCCGGCGTCGATGAAGTCGAGCTGGGAGGCGTCGATCACCACCCGCTCCTGCTCCTTCTCCAGCCGCGACAGCACCGAGGCGAACGCCTGCCTGTTGGTGAGGTCGATGTCGCCCCACAGCCGCAGCCCCGGCGGCGAGGAGGTGTTGGCGAAGCGCAGCAGGGCCTGCTCGGGCGCGATCGGATGCACGGCCGCGGCCCGGTCGATCGCCTCGCGGGGGAACAGGCCGCGGTCGTACTGGCAGACCGCGGCCAGCCAGCGCTCGCCGAACAGCTCGTTGGCCGCCGCCTCGAACGCCTCCTGTCCCGGCGCGTCGCGCAGGCCCCAGGAGGCGTCGATCAGGGCGTACACGCCGTGCTGGCCGTGTCTGCGGGCGCGGTGGTTGGCGTCGGCCAGGCCGTCGAACATGCGCTCGGGGTCGAGGCAGCCGTCGGTGAAGTGGGTGTCGGCGCAGGCCAGGATCTCGACCTGCCCGGCGGACTCGGCGTCGGCGAACCCGGGGACGAGCGGCGCCAGCCAGCCGCGGGTGCGCTCCGGCGTCTCCGCGTGGGTGATGATCACCACTTTGGTCCGGCGGCGCAGCCCGTTGAGGGTGAACAGCCTGGTCGCCGCCATGCGCTGACGGTCGCCCTCGAACGGCAGGCAGACGTGGTCCCCCAGGTCGGGATCGAGGACCGAGCCCGCGACGTGCACCACGATGGTGTCCTCCCTAGCACGCGTCGCCCTAGAAATTACCGTGATGACCGCGATCACGTAACGCGTTCTCGGCAAAACCCACCGTGACGCGATGCTGCGAGGTGTACCTTTTCGGCGGGGCCGCCCAGTGGAGGGGTTATGAGGAGCATGGGCGTGGAAGTTCTGGAGATGACGAGAAGCCGGCACGGGGATCTGGTGGTGGTCAGCCTCGCGGGGGAGGTCGACGTCGACAACGTCTCGCGCGTGCGGCAGTGCCTCGACGAGGCCGTGGAGGCGCACGGCCCCCGCCTGGTGGTCGACATGAGCGGGCTGACCTTCATCGACACCACCGGGCTCGGGGTCCTGGTGCGGCAGCTCGCCGCGCTGCGCGACAGGAACGGCACGATGGCCCTGGTGGCCCCCGACGGCCAGGTGCTGCGCCGCCTGCGCAGGACCAACCTCGCGCCCCTGTTCCCCATCTACGACACCCTCTCCCAGGCCCTCGACCAGCCGGGGGCGGGAGCACGGGGGAGGGCTGGTTGAATGGCAGCATGTCCCTCGACCCCGACATCGCCGCGCGGTTGAAGCGCAACTCCGACGGTCTCGTCCCCGCCATCGCCCAGCAGCACGACACGGGCGAAGTGCTCATGATGGCCTGGATGAACGACGAGGCGCTGCATCGCACGCTCACGACCGGCCGGGCCACGTACTGGTCGCGCAGCCGTCAGGAGTTCTGGGTCAAGGGCGGCACCTCCGGTCACGTGCAGCACGTCAAGAGCGTCGCGCTCGACTGCGACGGCGACACGATCCTGGTCAAGGTCGACCAGGTCGGAGCCGCCTGCCACACCGGCGACCACACGTGCTTCGACGCCGGCCTGATCGGCTAGGCCCGTGGAGTCCAAGGGGAGCGGGCGGCGCGAGCTGTGGGTCTGGCTGGCGCTGACCGTGCTGGGGAGTTGCCTGGTGCTGTTCGCGGCGGGCCAGGCGTGGGTGCGGGTGCTCGGCGCGCAGGCCGGTGACTCGGTGGCGCCGACCGGCGGCGACCTGAGCCCCGTGCTGACGCCGCTGGCGCTGGCGGGGCTCG
>JABFVJ010000094.1 GCA_013362835.1 Nonomuraea sp.
CCCAGTAGTCGCCCGCGTCCCGTACGCCGGGAGGGCAGGCGAACAGGCCGCTGGAGACGTGCTTGATGTACTCGTTGAGCGCGTCGTGCCTGGCCAGGTTCATCTGCACCGGCACGAACTGCTTGCGCGGGTCGCGCTGGTAGGCGATGAAGAACAGGCCGGCGTCCAGGCGGCCGAGCCCGTCGGAGCCGTCGACGAAGTTGTAGCCACGCCGCAGCAGGTGAGCGTCGCCGTTGTTGCTCGGGTGCGCCAGCCTGACGTGTGAGTCGTCCTTGATGAACGGCTGCCCGTCGGGCCCCTTGGCGGCGAAGTCGACCGGGTCGAACTCGGCCTTCTTGCCCAGCGGCGCCCCTTCGCCCTTGTCCCGGCCGAAGATCTGCTCCTGCTCGGCGAGCGGGCTGCGGTCCCAGGTCTCGACCATCATGCGGATCTTCCTGGTGACCATGTAGGTGCCGCCCGCCATCCAGGCGGTGCCGTCGCCGCCGGCCGCCCACAGGTGGTCGCGCAGCAGGTCGGCGTCCTCCAGCTTCATGTTGTTGGTGCCGTCCTTGAAGCCCATGAGGTTGCGCGGCGTGGCCTGGGCGCGGGACGTGGAGGACGTACGGCCGAAACCGAGCTGCGACCAGCGCACGGAGACCTTGCCGAAGCCGATCCTGGCCAGGTTGCGGATGGCGTGGACGGCCACCTGCGGGTCGTGCGCGCACGCCTGCACGCAGATGTCCCCGCCCGAGATGTCCGGGATCAGCTGTTCGCCGGGGAACTTCGGCAGGTCGGCGAGGGCGGCGGGCCGCTTGGCGGCCAGCCCGAACCGCTCGTCGAACAGCGACGCGCCGAACCCGATCGTGAGCGTGAGCCCCGAGGCGGGCAGCCCCAGCGCCTCGCCGGTGTCGTCGGGCGGGGCCTCGGCGGCCCCGCCGACCGCGCCGAACGCCCCGGCCTCCTTGCCCTGCGTCAGCCGGGCCGCCGCGGCCGTCCACTCCTGCAGCAGGTCGGCGAGCTCGGCCCGCTTGTCGGTGATGACGTCGAACGCGACGAAGTGCAGCCGGTCCTGGGCGGGCGTGACGATGCCCGCCTGGTGCTCGCCGTAGAAGGGGTAGGGATCGGACGTCGAGGCGGCGTGCGCGGCCGGCGCCTCCTCCAGCAGCGACTTGGTCGTCACCGCCCCGGCGCCGAGCACGGCCGCCCCCGCGGCCCCGAGCCCGAACAGCTTCCGGCGGCTCATCCGCCCGCTGACCTGCGACATCGCCCCCACCTCCCGTTACTTGGCGATGACCGGTGCGATCTTACTGATCGGCTCGCCCAGCGCGTTGATCGCGTCGGACAGCGCCTTCAGCTCGGTCTTGGACAGCTCGTCGTGCAGCTTCCAGCCGTCGCCCTTCTGGTGCGCGCCGAGCGCGGCCTCGGCGGCGGCGAACTTCTCGTCCAGCGTCTTGACCAGGTCGGGGGCGCGCTCCTCCAGCACCGGGCGCAGGGACTGGACCGCGGCCTTGGAGCCCTGCAGGTTGGCGTCGAAGTCCCACAGGTCGGTGTGCGACCAGATGTCCTCCTCGCCGGTGATCTTGCCGGAGGCGACCTCGTCGAGCAGCCCCTTGGCGCCGTTGGCCAGGTTGAGCGGGGTGAGCTCGGCGGCGTTGGCCTTCTGGACGATCGTCTTGACGTCGGCGATCAGCTTGTCGGCGATCGGGCCGTCCTTGCTGACGTCCTTCTTGATCCACAGATCCTTCTCGATCCGGTGGAAACCGGTCCATTCCTCGCCGTCGGCGAGGTCGGCCTCGCGGGCGTCGATGGCCGGGTCGAGGTCGCCGAAGATCTCGGCGACCGGCTCGATGCGCTCCCAGTACGTACGCGAGACCGGGAACAGCTCCTTGGCCTTGTCGATCTCGCCCGCCTTGACCGCGTCCACGAACTCCTGGGTCTTGACCAGCAGCGTGTCGCTCTGCGACTTGATGTACCGCTTGTAGCTGGAGACGGCGTCCGCGAGCTTGGCGTCGGAGGTGAGCGCCTTGTGCTCGCCCGTCACCTTCAGCGCGTTACGGATGCCCTTGCCGACCATGCCGGGCTTGCACACGGTCTCGTACGCGCCGGCCGGCAGCTCGGCGACCAGCTCCCTGGTCAGGCCGGGCACGATGTTCTCGACCTCGGCCATGACCCGGTCACCGGCGGCGTACACGTAGAACTCGGTCACCTTGGAGCCGCCGTTGGTGATCGTGAACGTGCTGGTGCCCGCGGCGATCTCGGAGACGCCGACCTTGCACTCGGTGTCGGACGCGGCCACGGCGATCTTGCCGGGCGCGGCGGAGCCCTTGGCGCCCTCGGCGGCGGTGGTGCCCGAGCCGCAGGCGGTCAGACTCGCCAGGGCGAGCGCGCCGAAGGACAGGCTGATGGCGGTACGCATGATGCTCCTGTTCAGGCCGCGGGTGCGGTGGCGGCGGGAGTGGTCTTCACCCGCTGGGGCAGCAGGAAGAGGATGAGGGTGGGCGCGAGGTAGACGAACCAGGCCACGGCCTCGGCGACGCTCGGCTGCGGCGTGATGTTGAGCATTCCCGCCAGCAGCGAGCCGTACCAGGAATCGGCCGGTAGGACGCCGCTGATGTCGAAGGCGAACGTGTTCAGCCCCGGCAGGATGTCGGCCTCCTGGAGGTCGTGCACGCCGTACTTGAAGATGCCGGCGGCGACCAGGATCAGCAGCAGGCCGGTCCAGGTGAAGAACTTGGTGAGGTTGATCCTCAGGGCGCTCTTGTACAGCCCCCAGCCGATGGCCACGGAGGTGAGCAGGCCCAGGCTGATGCCGATCAGCGGGTCGGCGGTGGCGGTGACGCCCTGGACGGAGGCGAAGAACAGCAGCGCCGTCTCCAGCCCCTCGCGGGCCACGGCCAGGAAGGCCATCACGACCACCGCGAGCGAGCCCATCTGGAGCGCGTCGGTGAGCTTGCCCCGCAGCTCGCCCGAGAGCGCGCGGGCGGTGCGCCGCATCCAGAAGATCATCCAGGTGACGAACACGACGGCGAGCAGCGAGGTGATCGCGTCGAACAGCTCCTGGCCCATGTGCCCGAGGTGGTTGGCGGTGAAGGTGAGCAGCGCGCCGAACCCCACGGACAGCGCGATGGCCGCGCCGACCCCCGTCCACACGTGGGGGAGCTTGTCTTTCCTGTCGCTTTTGACGAGGAAGGCGATGAGGACGGAGACGACGAGTGTCGCCTCCAGTCCTTCGCGCAGTCCGATGAGGTAGCTGGCGAACACCGTCACTCCCGCACGCTGAGGAAAGGCTTACCTAAATTAGGGCAGGCGAAGCATACCTAGCGCAAGCGTCGATGGCGATAGTTTGCCCGGGGGGTGTGACGCACCCGACTCGATGACCGGTTCGTCACCTCCCCAAGTTCTCGGCCAGGAGGTCGATCAGGGGTTCGCGGCGTACGCACTGATCCAGCGCGAACGAGTCGGCGAGGGCCAGCAGCTCGTCGTCGCCGAGGCCCCTGAACAGCTCGGCGTACTCGGGCAGCAGGGCCTGGGCGACCAGGATGTGCCTGATCAGGTCGTCGGTCTGGTAGCGCGCGCCCCACGGGTACGGCTCCCAGGCCGGGAACTCGGTCTCGACCAGCTTGTGCAGCGGGGCGAGCACGTCCGCGGACTCCTCCATCGTCGAGCCCCACCGGTCCGCGCCGAGCCGCCGCTTCTTGTCCATGAACGCCCCGAACCTGCTCAGGTACGCCCCCGAGCCGTGCACCAGCCCCTGCAGCCCCACGTCCTTGTACGTCCAGAGCGACCAGCCCGCGCCGTGCCCGTCGTAGATGTCGAGCTGGTCGCGCAGGATCTGGTAGCGCTGGGCGTCCCTGTCCGGGTCGCCGGTGTAGACGGGACCGAACTCGCCGACCCACAGGGGCGTGCCGGTCTCGCGCTGGAACTTGGAGCGCTTGGCGAAGGTGTGCTCAAGCTGTCCCCGGTCGCACCACTCACCCCTGGTGTACCCGGGGTACGGCCCGCCGTGGGCGAACCCGGCCAGCGCGTAGTCGTGCATGACGAACACCGCGTTCTCGTACATCTCCCGGAACATCGAGAAATCGGTGGCGTACGTGTTGCCGTCCAGGAACAGGATGTGCCGTGGGTCGGCGGCCCGCAGGGCCTTGACCAGCCGGTCGTAGAAGGGGCCGATGACCTTGCCGGAGACGTCGCCGGGCTCGTTCATCGGGTTGTAGCCGGCCACCCAGGGGTGGTCGCGGTAGTGATCGGCGATCGCCTCCCACAGGTGCACGGCCCGGTCCTGGAAGTGGCGGTGCTGCCAGAACGCCGCCACGTGCGTGGGGTTGTCGCTGTGCCAGTGCTGGTTCTGGGAGCCGGGCAGCGCGTGCAGGTCGATCACGCTGTAGATGCCGCGCTCGCCCAGCATGCCGATCACCCGGTCCAGGTGGCGGAAGCCCCTGGGGTCGATCTCCAGGGGCCGGTCGTCGGACTCCCAGTGGTGGTAGTTGATCGGGATGCGCACGCAGTTCATGCCCAGCCCGGCCAGCAGATCGGCGTCGCTCTCGGTGAAGAACGAGGTGAGCAGCCGGTCGAAGAAGAGCTCGGCCCGCTCCTCTCCCAGCACGCCGCGTACGGCCGTGCGCATCGAGGTCTCGTTGGCGGGATAGCCGGTGATGAAGTTCTCCATGTTCATCCAGCCCCCGAGACCCACCCCCCTGAGCCGTACCGGCGTGTCGTCGGACGTGAGGAGCTGGGTTCCGGACACGTGGAGCATGTTCACCCTTTCGTCGCACCTGCGGTGAGCCCACCGACCAGGTGACGTTCAGCGATGGCGTAGAACCCGAGCGCCGGCACCATGGCCAGGATCAGGTAGGCGAGGACGCGTGCGGTGTCGGAGGCGTACTGGCCCTGGAACTGCTGGATGCCGAGCGGCAGCGTCCAGCTCATCTCGTCGCTGAAGACCACCAGCGGCAGCATGAAGTTGTTCCAGCTCCCCACGATGGCCAGCACCGAGACGGTGGCCATGGCCGGGCGGGCCATCGGCAGCAGGATCCGCCAGAAGAACCCGAACGGGCTGCACCCGTCGATGATCGCCGCCTCCTCGATCTCACCCGGGATGCTCCGGAAGAAACCGCGCAGGATGATGATCGTCAGCGGCAGCCCGAAGGCGGCCTGCGTCAGGATGACGCCGAGCGGGTTGTCCAGCAGCCCGAACGTGCGCAGCAACACGAAGATCGGCAGGATGGCGACCGCGAACGGGAACATCAGCCCCGCCGTGAACAGCGTGAACAGCACCTCCCTGCCCCGGAAGGCGAACCTGGCGAAGACGAACGCCGCGAGGGCCGCCATCCCGACCATCACCACGGTCGTGATGACCGCGATGAACGTGCTGTTCCACACCTGCCGCCAGAACGACCCCGACGCGAGCACGTCGGTGTAGTTGCCGGTCACCCACGGGTCGGGCAGGCCGAAGGGGTTCTGGGAGAGCTGGCTGTTCGTCTTGAAGCCGCCGAGCAGCGCGTACACGATCGGGATGAGGATGAACGCGCCGACGATCCACGCGATCAGGTGCAGGGGCAGCGTCGGGCGTCGCCGCTTGGCGGGTGGTCTGCCGTGGTTCATCGACGGCCTCCCATCGAGGTGCTGGCGCCCTCCAGGTCCCTGCGCATCACGACACGCTGGTAGACGAGGGCGAAGATGAGGCTGAGGGCGAACATCACGACGCTGATCGCGTTGGCGTAACCCACCTGGGAGCGCTTGAAGCCGAACTCCATCATGGTCACGGCCATCGTCTCCGAGGAGTGCGAGGGCCCGCCCCCGGTGAGGATCCAGATCAGGTCGAACAGCTGGATGGTGTAGATGACCGACAGGAACACGCTGATCCTGATCGTCGGCCCGAGCAGCGGCAGCGTGATGTGCCTGAACGTCTTCCACGCCGTCGCGCCGTCGATCTGCGCGGCCTCGATCAGCTCGTTCGGGATGCCCTGCCGCCCGGCCAGGTAGATCATCATGTGGAAGCCGAAGTACTTCCACGTCATGACGAGGAAGAGCGAGGGCATCACGGTGTTCGGATCGGCCAGGAAGTCCGAGTTCAGCCCGAACACCGACAGGAACTGGTTCGCCATCCCGCTGCCCGGCGACAGGATCAGCGAGAACAGCACACCCGTGATCACCTCGGACAGCACGTACGGCGCGAAGAACACCAGCCGGTACACCGCCCGCCCCCGGATGCGCTGGTTCAGCAGCATCGCGATGGCCAGCGAGAACGGGAGCTGGATCACGACCGAGAACAGGACCAGGACCAAGAGGTGCCACAGGTCCTTGGTGAAGATGTCGGAGGCGAAGAGCCGGGTGAAGTTGTCCAGCCCGATGAAGTCGCTGGGCAGCCCGCCGAACCCGTTCCACTTGAACGCGCTCGCGTAGAGCGCCACCAGGATCGGGGCCACCACCAGCAGGACGAAGAGCACCAGCGCGGGCAGCAGGAACAGGGCGATCGTCACCCAGCGCCCGCGCCGCCGCCCGGCAGGGGTGGGGGCCGGAAGCGTGACCGCCTCCGGCCCTCGGGTCAGCGTCGTCATTCGCTCTTGGCCACTTCGCTGATGTCCTGGCCGACCTGCTCCGGCGTCTTGGTGCCGCCGATCAGCTCGGCCACGCTGTCGTTGACCTGCTGGCCGACGGCGGGCGGGTAGGCCTGGTCGAGGTAGAGCTGGTAGCCGGTCGCCGAGGCGAGGAGCGTGGCCACCTGCTTGAGGTTCGGATCCTTGACGGCGCTCTCCTCGCCCTTGAGCACCGGCAGCACGCCACCGGCCACCACGGCCTTGGTGTGCTGCTCCATCGTCGTCATGAACTTGATGAAGTCCACGGCCTCCGCCGGCGCGTCCGCCCCGGCCGCGAGCCCGCCGCCGCCGCCGAAGGCGTCGCCGATCGAGCCCTTGCCGCCGTCCACCGCCGGGAAGGGGAAGAAGCCCAGGTCGTCGCCGAGCCCCTTGCCCGAGTCCTTCTGTACGGCGGGCGCCCACTGCCCCATGAGCTCGATCGCGGCCTTGCCGTTGGAGACCGTGGCCGCCTGGCCGTCAGGGGTGCCGTAGCCCGCCCCGAGGAAGCCCTTCTGGAACGGCTGGAGGTCGGCCAGCGCCTTGAGTTGCTGCCCGGCGGCCACGAAGTCCGGCTTGGTGAAGTCGTGGTCCACGCCGGCCTGCTTGAGCGCGTCGAGCCCGGCGATGCGCATGGCGAGGTAGGCCCAGTAGTAGTGCCCCGGCCACTTCTCCTTGCCGGCCAGGGCGATCGGGGTGATGCCGGCCGCCTTCAGCTTCTTGACGTCGTCGAGGAAGTTCGCCCAGGTCGCGGGCGGTTCCGTGATGCCGGCCTTGGTGAAGAGCTTCTTGTTGTACCAGAAGCCGACCGCCCCGATGTCCGTGGGCAGCCCGTACGTCTTGCCGTCGAACTGGTACGCGCTCAGCGCCGCCGGTGTGAACGTGCCCAGCACCGAGGAGACGTCGCCGGAGATGTCCTTGACCAGCCCGGCTTCGATCTGCTGCTTGAGCACGCCGCCGCCCCAGGTGGCGAAGATGTCGGGCGCCTTGCCCGACTGCGTGAGCGTGGTGAGCTTCGCCTTGTAGGCGTCGTTCTCCAGGACGGTCGCCTTGATGGTGACGTTGGGGTGCATGGCCATGTAGTCCTTGGCCCGCTGCGCCCACAGGGACTTCAGCGGTTCGGCGGTGGACAGGTGCCACCATTCGAGCGTCACCTTGGCGGGCGCGCCGCCGGACTGGCTCTGCTGCGGCCCGCTGGTCTCGCCGCCGCTCCCGCAGCTTGCGACGAGCACGGCGGTGGCCACCAGGATCAAACCGCGTTTCATTAGGGGCCCCTTCATTCGGCCTGAAAGTTTCGTGAACCCCCCGATAATTTCGCTGTTCGGAGCATAGGTAGATGCGGCGCGAGGCGTCAATAGACCCGATGGGAGCGATCCCATTCCGAAACTTTCGGCTACACTCCCGAACGTGCCAGCTAAGAGACGTGTGACGATCGCGCTGATCGCAGAAGAGGCCGGGGTCTCCATCCCGACGGTCTCCAAGGTCATCAATGGACGGCCCGAAGTGGCCCCGGCGACCCGTCACAAGGTCGAACGACTGCTCCAGGAGCACGGCTACCAGCGCCGCGTCAGCCAGGACGACAGCCCCGCCGGGCTCGTCGACCTGGTGTTCGCCGAGATCGAGTCGCCGTGGGCCATGGAGATCGTGCGCGGCGCGGAGAGCGCGGCCCACGAGGGCGGGGCGAGCGTCGTCATCTCGGTGCTCCACACCCACGCGGGGCCCGGCCGCGACTGGCTCGAACGGCTCGCGGCCCGGCGTACCGACGGGGTGGTCATCGTGGCCTCGCGGCTGTCGACCGGCGTACAGGCGCAGCTCAGCGCCCGCTCGCTGCCGTTCGTGGTGGTCGACCCCGAGGGCGAGCCGGCGCCCGGCGTCGTCTCGGTCGGCGCCACCAACTGGAACGGCGGCCTCGCCGCCACCCGCCACCTGCTCGAACTCGGGCACCGGCGGATCGGGGTGATCAGCGGGCCCGCCGACATGCTGTGCAGCCAGGCCCGGGTCGACGGGTACCGGGCCGCGCTGGAGACGGCCGGGGTGCCGCTCGCGCCCGAGCTCGTCAGAAGGGGGACGTTCCTGGTCGACTCGGGGCACGACCAGGGGCACGAGCTGCTGTCCTTGGACGAGCCGCCCACCGCGATCTTCGCCGGGTGCGACCTGATGGCGTTCGGAGTGTTCGAGGCCGCGCGGCAGCGCGGGTTGCGGGTGCCCGAGGATCTGAGCGTGGTGGGCTTCGACGACCTGCCGTTGTCGAAGTCGGCGTGGCCTCCCTTGACGACGGTGCGGCAGCCGTTGCAGGAGATGGCGGCGTTGGCGACCCGTACGGTGCTGGCGATGGGGAAGGGCGAGGTCCCGGAGACGAAACGGGTGGAGCTGGCCACGGAATTGATCGTCAGGGACAGTACGGGCGCGGTGGGGTAGTAGGTGGGGCTTCGATCGCCCACCCGTTGCCCGCCTGGATGGTCGGCCTGCGAACGCCCGCCCCTGATGGTCTTCGCCCCAAGGGGCTCAGGCGCTCTTGCCTTGGGCGCCTGCGGCGCACCCCCCGCGCCTCCGGCGCCCTGGTCTCCCACCCCTTGACCGTCGGGAGGGCGGGCCCTCTACGCCCGCCCTACCTGCGCGGGTGGGGTAGGGCGTGAGCCGGTGGTTCGTCCGGTTGTCGTGGGCCGGTTCGCCCTCACTCATCGTGGGCCGGTTCTGCCTCAGCAGTCGTGCGGCCGGTTTGGTCCTTGTGGTTCCCGGCCAGGAAATCCGTGGCCGGCCCCGGCCCATCGTGACCGGTCGCCTCATCCGGACGTCAAACGGAACCGTTGTGCGGTCTCGGGATCTCCTGCCCACACTCCAGGCTCCAGGCTTGAGAACACGTCCGCCCGTACCGCCTCCACGAACCGGAACCAGGTCGCGTCCGGGATCTCCAGCACCTTCGGCCACCACCCCAACGGTCGATCACCTTCGCCGAACCCCTCGTCGATCTCGGCGCGCACCCAGCCCGGCACGGTCACCACCGGCTGGTACCGGCCCTCCCCGACAGCGCGGACGAACTCCCGCCATGCCTTCTCCCGAGTGACCAACCGGACCTGTCCCCACCGAAGCCGCACGAACGGGCCCACGTCATCACGGCGAGCTTCCACGTAGCCGGAGTCCTCATCGTGCATGGCTGCCTCCTCTGACTCGGCCCTTCGTTCTAACGAGGCACCAGCGCCCATACGACCCGTTCTCCGACCAGGGTTCGATACGTGCCCCACAGGCCGCCGGTGGCATCGTGCACCACCCGAAGCCCCCGCCCCGACTCGTCCGTCTCCTCGGACACCCGAGGATGCGGTACCAGTCCGTTCCGGCCCGGATCGATCACGGTCAGCCGCCAGAACCCTCTCTCCGGCACCAGAAGCATCCGCACCCACTCCGCCGCCGCATGCACGAGCGCATTGGTGACCAGCTCGGAGGCGATCAGTCGCAGCCCGGGGAGCGCCTCGTGATCCGTGCCAGTCCATGCCGCCAGTTCCCTACGCGCCAGCGCGGGGATCTTCGCCGGATCATCGATCTCACCGACGAACCACACTTTCATGCCCGCGTACGGGGGATTCGCCCCGCCTCCTGACATCGTCACCTCAGCTGGAAACGCAGACCTTCCGCTTCGTTCATGGATCGTCACGCGTCCACCCTCTCTGCTCACTGGAATACCGGCCCTCTGTCCCAGGCTCTACATCGGAGATCTCGTCTGTCATTACGGTGTCCCAGAATTTTGGGGAAATGTCGGATTCGATGGTGCCCCTAAGGGGTGGGGCCATGTGAGCCACTTATAGATTGCCCAGGAGGCGCGGGCTTTTGTGTGGTGGATTGAGCGACATTCTGCTGACAGAAGCACTCACCCGGTGTAGATGTATGTAGCTGACGTGAACGGCGGTCAGGGGCACGTGAACAAGGTCTAGGAGCACGCCATGGCGAATGATCTCGACCCACGTATCTCGCCAGCTGAGCGCTTCGGTCGTGAGCTGGCCCGATGCCGTAAGGACTGAGGGCTCTCCCAGCGACGACTGGCCGACCACCTGGGGTGCTCTCCATCCCTTGTAGGACACATCGACACCGGTAGTCGCAACCCGCAGCTCGACTTCGCTCAAGCCTGTGATCGGTATTTTGAT